>JBEKJO010000021.1:0-51110 GCA_050011195.1 Verrucomicrobiota bacterium
CCATTGCGGCCATGACAAGCAAGACGGGCAAGGTCGGGTTTGTGGGCGGGATGGATATTCCCCTCATCCGCCGGTTTGAGCTGGGGTACGAGGCCGGGGCGAAGAAGATCAACCCCCGGATAGCCATCATCGCAAACTACGTCGGGGTGACGAGCGAGGCGTGGAACAACCCGCCCAAGGGGAAGGAACTCGCCGTGTCGCAGTATGAGGGGGGCGCGGATGTGATCTTCGCAGCGGCTGGGGCCTCGGGCTTGGGGGTGTTCGATGCGGCGGAGGACAAGAAGAAGTTCGCGATTGGCGTGGACTCGAATCAGGATTGGACCAAGCCAGGGCTGATCTTAACCAGCATGTTAAAGCGGGTGGATGAGGCGGTGTATTCGACAATCGAGGAAGCGAAGGCGGGGAAGTTCGCCGGGGGCGTCAAATGGTTCGGGCTGGCCAACAAGGGCGTGGACTACTCGTTCGACCAATACAACGCGAAGATACTCACCGAGCCGGTGCGCCAGCGGGCCGACGAGTTGAAAGCGGAGATCATCGCGGGGAAGATCACCGTGCCGGATTACTATAAGAAGTAGCATTACAGGCATCTTCCACGAACGCCCAAACCGCGCCTCGATTGTCTCATAAGCGGACACTTTGGCTGCTGTTGACCGGCAGGCAGGGGGGAGGGGGGTGGGAGCACCAACGTCGCCCTACCATCGCCCCACCATCATACCAATATCGTACCTACATCGTACCACCATCGTACCACGATCCCAAGGCTGGCTCAGGAGGGACGGAAGGTGGAAGCGTCCTAAAAGCGGACGGTTGAGTGGCCTGGTGGTTTTTGCGGCTTCGTCTGCTGTGGCTGGTTCATTACGGATGTCGCGAGAGCGGGCAGGTTGCTGGCGCTTTGGTTGGGGCCGGGCGCTCGACAGCGGCAGCAAGCTGCTCGCACTCCAAACGCTGGCGCGCAATTCGTCCGCTCCACCCGTCAGCCTGCACAGCGTCCCATGACGCGTTTCCCGTTTCAACATCACGCCCCGCCTCGGCGCAACTTTCTGTTGACGCGCGATAAACCGAGGACTACTATCGCCCCATGACGTATTTCAAGGCGTCCAATATGACGGTCACTATTTGTCAGGTGTCATTCGCGCCATTGGCCATTTGACTTACCTATTTATGACAAAGAAAAACCTTCATACCCTCAAAAGCGCCACGACGTGGGGTGGCGTTGTGATTACGTTTTCCGGCATTTTGGTCAATCTGGCCAGCGGAGGCAGTTGGCAAGGTAACAGCCTCTCATTCGCGGGGTTGGTGATTACCTGCTGTGGTCACTGGATTGCCGGCGCACTCGCAAAGCACCAAGCAGCCGAGCGCGATGCCGACGAACAGAGGTTTGAGGATCTGGAGTATCGTTTTAGAACGTCGGAAGAGGAGAGAGATTCCATGTCGGAGTTTCTCAACAGAGCGGGAGTTTTTGATAATCCGAACACCTTGAAGCGCATTATTCGAGAGGAAAGGTTGCGATATGACGTGGAGCATCAAGACGATGGCAGATGAGACCATGACACCAAATAATTCGCCGGAGCCAAACGCCGTTGGCGCTTTCGGTTCCGCTGTCGCGGTTCACGTCACGAGTCGCCGGTGGTTCAGCTTTCTACGTTCGGCGTCACTGCGCCACTGAATATGAGCTATAACATTGGAGATTATCTCATCTCGACCTGCTTCGATTTTGGCGGGCACGATATTGGCGTTAAGGTCACACATGACGGGTACAGCCACTGGTTCGATGCTTCGCCAGTTCGTGATCTGAATATAGCTCATCCTGGCTACACGTTGCTGGCCTGGGCTGTGGATGCAGACAAAGCGAAGCATTTGGAAGGGATCCAGAACGAATATACGTTAAAGGCCCCAGTGCCAGAGGAGGGCTTGCGAAAGATTCGCGAAGAGTTGTCTCCGCGGTACTGGGCAGGCGAGCCCGCCGATGATTCGATACTTGATGCCATCCTCGAGCCGATTTTCTGGGAACACGTTGCCCCGTACCTCTCGCCACCAGTGACACGATGACATCGACGCCCAACCATCGGGCTGCACTAGACGCCGCGATTGGGGATTATGACGCCTAAAGAGTTTTACTATATTCGGGACAACAAGACACTTGGCCCTGTTGGGAAGCAAGAATTGCAAATGGCGGCCTACAGAGGCGAAATCAATTCCGACACGCTATACACTTACAATCACGCACGGAAGTGGTATCCGTTGTCTCGGTTAATTGGCGATGCAAGCAAACTTGACCCCAAAATTATTGAGGACACATGGCCGCGATATTTTGTTTCCAGTGGCAATGGGGTCGTTGGCCCATATTCTTACTGGGATTTATATCTCATGATCAAAGACCGGAGGGTAAATCATCAAACGCTCTATAAGACCGAAAACTGTCCTGATTGGAAACCCTTGTCTAAATTGCCAGTGCCTCACATTCCTAAATTTGTTCCAGAAACTCCACCTCGCAAAACTGAATGGATTGAGGCGTCAGAACGGGAGTGGAGCGTAAACGGAATGCATTTGTTTGCGAAGATTGGACTCGGACCTAGCCGGACTGAAGAAGGATATTGTCTTCTGAAAGTGCATGGACCATTAAGCGGTTACAAAGGGAATCTGTATTTGAGCATGGCATCCAATAAAGCTTCGATACAACGAATGCTGTCGGACGGCAGTATTCAACTCGATACGCCATGTGCAAAGGAAAATGGCTCAGAGTGGTTTACCGTAAAAGACTTCCTGTGATCTGTGTTTCCATCCCGTCCACGTCGCCCCCGCCCATTTCCGTCGGCGCTGTGCCGCCGCCTCCGCCTTCGTCGCCGCCGTGCCACGCTGCCTTTTCCCGGCGCGCCGCGTTTCCCTTCTTCTGCTGGCCGGGATTGGCGGCGCTCTGCCGAGCCGCCGCTACGGCCTGACGGTTTCCAATCCGCCCGACCAGGCCGAGGTGCGGTGGGATTGCGGCGGGGGCGCAAGTCAGCTTTTGGGAGGGGGGCCTGCTCTCATTAACACCCCCGCGTTAGCGGGGTGTGGGCAGAGGTCGCGCCGCCGGAACGGCTTACTGGCCAGCAGGAGGTTTGTCCAGTTTGCGCCTGCAAGCGTGTTGGCAGCTTGTTATAGGGGGGCCTCCCCCTCCGAACCTGTCCCGGCAAGCGCGCGTGGAAACCCTTTTGCTGGCGGAGACGTCACCCAAGCTCGTCGAGCGCCCGGCTCAGTTCATCCGCGCCCGCCGTTCCCGCGATGTAGTGGCCCACGACGCCCCGAAAAGCTTGCGCTTTCACCGGGGACATCTTGCGCAGCAAATCCCGGATCAAAGTCCGCCCGATCGCCACGAAGGTGTTTCCGTTGTAAAAGCAGAACGGCGCCAGCTTGTGACACTGCCGGCAGATGTCCAAAGTTTCCCGCAGGGTAAGCTCGCGAGTGCGGGAGGATTCCCAGAGTTCTTGCGCCGGCTTGTAACCATCGGAGGTTGGCTTGTGGAGAGCGTTCATCTCCTTGCACAAGCCGGCGTTGATGACCACCACTGTCTCCCACGGCCAGTCCTTCAGCCAACGCCGCGTCATTTGGATTTGGCAGCCGCTTTGCGACGCAGATTCGCCTTGATCTTGCTCAACGTGGAAACGCCCTCGCCTTTGAGATACCCGCGCCCGGTCTTGGCAAACAGCGGTTCAGGGACAAAACGGTCCTGAATGCGCAGCGCCTCGCGCATCGCCGCCTGAAGATTCTTTTGGACTTGGCTTACTGCTGCCATGCAAAAAGGCTACCGCTAGAACTCTGCCGCGTCAACACCCCGGCGAAAGGACTTTCGGGCGGCGGGATGTCGCCAAAACTGGCAGGCGAGGACGCCTGCCCTACCTTGTCAACCGCCCGGCTTACCCCTTCAGCCCCGCTTTGGTTTCGGCCATGAGGAGTTCCAGCTCGGGCCGGAGCTCTTCCTTCGTCTTTTTGTCCATGCGGTCAATGAAGAGGATGCCGTGGAGGTGGTCGTGCTCATGCTGGATGACGCGGGCGAGCAGGCCGCCGCAGCGGAACTCGATGGGTTTGCCCTCCAGGTTCAGCGCCTTGACGTCCACCGCCTCGGGGCGGGTGATGTCGGCATAGATTTCGGGGAAGCTCAAGCAGCCTTCCGGGCCGGTCACGGGCTGGCCGACGGGCTTGAACTCGGGATTGATCAACACGAGCGGCATGAACCCGCTCACGTCCGCGGGTTGGCCGTTCAATTCGAGTGAGGAGGGCCGGTCAGTTATCCCGCGCGTGTCAACGACCGTTAATTGGAGCGCGAGGCCCACCTGTTGGGCGGCGAGGCCGACGCCTTTGTAAGAGTACATGGTTTCCAGCATGTCCGCTGCGAGCTTCTTGATCGTAGGCGTAATGCTGTCTATGCGCGCGCCTTTCTGGCGGAGCACGGGAGTGCCGTATTTGACGACGATGAGTGGCATGTTCAGACGGGCCAGTTTCGCAGCAGCTTCGCCAGGTCCGGCAGGGCCGGGCTTTGGCCGGTGCGGACGTAGAAGCCGCTGGTGGTGACGCCGGTAAGCAGGCAGCGGTCGGTCGGGAAGCCGAGCAATTTGCCGAGGCAGAAGCCGGAGTTGAAATGGTCGCCGGCGCCGGTCGTGATCTTCGGTTTGGGGGTGAAAGGCCCCTGGACGATGGCAGTGCCCTCCGGTCCGGAGGCCAGCGCGTAGGCGGTCGGGTGGACAATGAGGGTGTCCACGCGGACGCGCTGGTGAATGGCCTGGCAGAGCTTTGACAGCCCGTCCAGCGAGTGGTCGCCGGTGTTCAAGCCAAGGTTCTTCCCGATCTCGATGCTTTCCTTCTCGTTCAGGCCGAGGACGACGTCGAAGTGCTTCTGGAAGGCGGTGATCAGCTCCAGGGCGCGCAGGATGTCTCCGTTGGTCCGCTTCTCGGGATCGGCGAGGTCAATGAAGAGTTTGCGGCGCCCGCCTTTCATCTTGGGGCAAATCTCCTTGAGGACGGCGGCCCAAATGTCGCTCATGTGCGTGAGCATGGTCCAGTTGACGAAGCCGACGAGATCGGAGCTGCCGAACTTGGCGGTGAACTTGTCCTGGCCGAAGCGGGTCTTGATGTTCTCCCAGTTCATCTGCTTGAGCGACTGGTGCTTGCCGAGCATGATCTTGCCGTCCTCGAACTCCAGCGCGTCGGTATAGCCCGGCTCGGCAATGGAATGGACCTCGGCGCGTTTGGCGAAGTCGGCGAACACCGGATGGAGATTCGGGTAGCCGAGGATGCCGAGGTAGGTCACTTTGAGGCCGAAGCTGGCGAGCGCATTGGCCATGATGGGGCCGTTGCCGCCGAGCTTGGTCAGTTGGCTGACCAGTTCGATATTGGTGCTCCGGCCGGCGGCGGCGGCCAGGCGCTCGGCGAGTTGGGCGATGGTCGGCAGACGCAGGTACTTGTCCGCGCTCTCGCGCTTGTCCACGACGTGGAGGATGTCATCCACGAAGCCGTCCAGGCCGACAAAGGCGGTCATCTGGCTGGCGCGGCTGACGGCGGCAAGGAGTTGGGTGGCGGTTTGTTCGCGCATGGGGGGAGGGAGGAATGGAGGAATGGAGTGATGGAGTAATGGGGCGATGGAGTGATGGAGTGGTGGAGTGATGGAGTGGTTACTCCGTTACCCCCATTATCTGGAGAATCCGTTCGAGTTCGGCGTCGCTGAAGAAGGCGATTTCCAGAGCGCCTTTGCCCTGGGCATAGCGTAAATGGACTTTGGTGCCCAATCGCTCGCGCAGTTGGTTCTCCAGGTTCGCGACATGGGCATCCCGGGTCAGCGGCGTAACAGGCCGGGGCCGGGTGACGGTGCCGGCTTCACGGGCTTGCAGGCGCGCGACCAGCCCCTCGGTCTGACGAACGTTAAGCCCTTCCTTGAGGATGCGCTCGGCGGCAAGCTTCTGGTGCTTCTCGCTGGCCAGGCCCAGAATGACTTTGGCGTGGCCGACGGAAAGACGGCCTTCCCGGATGCTGGTCTGAATCCCCGGCGGCAGTTTCAGGAGGCGCAGGGCGTTGGCCACGACGGCGCGGCTCTTGCCGACTTTCGCCGCCACCTCTTCCTGCTTGAGCTGGAACTGGTCAATGAGTTGGGCGTAACCCTGGGCTTCCTCAATCGGGTTAAGGTTCTCCCGCTGCAAGTTCTCGATCAGCGCCAATTCGAGGACGGCGCGGTCGTCGGCCTGACGCAGGATAACGGGGACTTCCGCCAACCCGAGCAGTTGGGCGGCCCGCCAGCGGCGTTCACCGGCGATGAGTTCCAGGTGGCCGTCGCGTTCACGGACGATGAGCGGCTGCACAATGCCCTGTTCCTTAATCGAGTCGGCCAGTTCGCGCAGGGTCTCCGGGGAAAAGTCCTTGCGCGGTTGGAAGGGACAGGGGCGAATGCGATCGAGCGCAACGCGCTCCACGCGCTCGCGCGGGTCGGCCGCCGAGGCGGCGTCCGGGACTGTGCTTGAGACTGGCGCCGGAACTGGGGGTTTGGCGATGGTGCTCTCGCCCAACAACGCTCCCAGACCCCGGCCCAAAGCTGGCTTTGCCATGCGCCCAGAGTGTCGCAGGGCAAGGGAGTTGTCAATTCCGTCCACGCGTGTGTTAACTCACGGGAAAACCTTACCCAAGCGGGAAAGAGGTTTCAGAAGAATTCTAAAACGCCCGCTTGACAATCCCGTCAAATCTGGTCTAATTGGCTTCCGACTGGAGAGCCGTATGCGCGCGAAGGCCATGGATTCGCGGTCGAGGCGCTGGCCGGGCGGAATGAGGCCAACGCCAACGCTCCATTGTTACCCAATGCTGCCCGCCCTTGTCTTTCACGCATCACGCATCACGTTTCACGTTTCACGCACCACACACCACCAATCACCAGTCACCAGTCACCACTCCTTATGAAAATCACATCAAACATATTCAACATCATCCTCCCGCCGCTCTGCGGCCGGAAGGCAACCATTGCGCTGGCGCTGCTGGCGCTCTCAACTATCAACCATCCACTATCAACCGCTCACGCCCAAGGGACGGCCTTCACCTACCAGGGCCGGCTCAACACCAACGGCAGTCCGGCCAGCGGCAACTACGACCTGACCTTCGCGCTGTTCAATGCCAGCAGCGGGGGCAGCCAGGCCGGCAACACGATCACCAACACCGCCGTGGGCGTCACCAACGGCCTGTTCACGGTGCTGCTGGACTTCGGCAACCAGTTCAGCGGCACGCCTTACTGGCTTCAGATCGGCGTGCGCGCCACCGGCGGCGGGGCGTTCACCACGCTCAGCCCGCGGCAGGAACTGACGCCGGCGCCCTATGCGGTTTATGCCGAAAGCGCCAGCGGTTTGAGCGGGACATTACCGGCCTCGCAACTGACCAGCATCGGAAACAACAACGGCGGCTCTAACAACTTCTTTGTTGGAGCGTCGGGCAATCCGGCGACCAGTGGCCACGACGACACGGCCAATGGCGCAGGGGCGCTTGTAAACAACACCACCGGCTGGGACAACACGGCCAGTGGCTATAAGGCGCTTTTCTCCAACACGAGCGGCAGCGACAACACGGCCAATGGCGCTTGGGCGCTGCAGTACAACACGAACGGCTCTGGAAACACGGCCAATGGCACGAGTGCGCTTGAATATAACACAAGCGGCTCCGACAACACGGCCAATGGCGCTTGGGCGCTTCTATTCAACGCGAGCGGTTCCGGCAACACGGCCAATGGGGTTGAGGCGCTTTCCTCCAACACGAGCGGCAACAACAACACGGCCAATGGCGCTTGGGCGCTTTACGCCAACACGAACGGCGTGAACAACGCGGCCAACGGCTACCAGGCGCTCAATGCCAACACGAGCGGCAACAACAACACGGCCAACGGCGCCCAAGCGCTCTTTGCCAACACGATCGGCTACGACAACGCGGCCAACGGCGCCTTCGCGCTCTATTCCAACACGAACGGCGTCAACAATACGGCTGACGGCTTTAATGCGCTTTTCTACAACACAAGCGGCTACAACAACACGGCCAACGGCGCCTTCGCGCTCTATTCCAACACGAGCGGCTACAACAACGCGGCCAACGGTACCTATGCGCTCCAATACAACACGATCGGCTACGACAACACGGCCAACGGCCCCAATGCGCTGCAGTACAACACGACCGGCGCGAATAACACGGCCAACGGCTCCCAAGCGCTCTATTCCAACACGACCGGCATGAATAACGCGGCCAACGGCTCCTGGGCGCTCTTTTCCAACACGAGCGGCAGCGACAACACGGCCAACGGCTCCGGTGCGCTTTACTCCAACACCATCGGCGGCGGCAACACGGCCAACGGCGTTTCTGCGCTCAATTACAACATGGTCGGCGGGAATAACACGGCCGACGGCTTCCAAGCGCTCTATTCCAACACGAACGGCGGCGGCAACATCGCGCTGGGCTTTCAAGCGGGCTATAACATCACCACCGGCAGTGGCAACATTGACATCGGCCATCCGGGGGTCGCAGGCGACAACAACATCATCCGCATCGGCAACGGCCAGACCAGTACCTACACGAGCGGGCTTTTGGTGCCCCAAAACGGCCCGGTGATCGAAAACCGCACCTCGGACCCGGCCAGCCCCGTCACCGGCCAAATCTGGCTCCGCACCGACCTGTAAACCATACGAGTATCGGCTCACCCGGCCCCAGGGCACTGAGCCGGAAACCTGCAAATCTCTCATTCCATGAAGACTCTTAAACTTCTGCTGGCCGCGCTGGCCCTCTGCGCCGGGCCGCTTTCCAGCCGGGCAAACACGGTCACGGTCACGAGCCTGGCCGACGACGGCACGAGCGGCACGCTGCGGGGAGCCATCCAGGGTGCCGCCAGCGGCGGCACGATTAACTTCGCCGTCACCGGCACTATTCTTCTCACCAACACCATCGGCGAACTGGCCATTGGCCGCAACCTGACCATCACCGGGCCGGGCGCCAAGCTGCTGGCCATCAACGGCAACGCCGCCAGCGGGGTGTTCAACATCGGCAGCGTGACAGTGAACATCTCCGGCCTGACCATCACCAATGGTAGTGCCTCCCAGGGCGGGGGCATTTACAATAACGGTACGCTCACGCTGGCCAACTGCCTCCTCAGCGGCAACTCCGCCGCCGACGGCGGGGGTATTTACAATAACAGTACGCTCACGCTGGCCAACTGCACGCTCAGCGCCAACTCCGCCAACGCTAGCACTGGTGGCGGCGGGGGCATTGAGAATTGGGGTACGCTCACGCTGACGGCCTGCACGCTCAGCGGCAATTCGACGACGGGCCTGGGCGGGGGCATTTTGAACTACTTTGCTACGCTCACACTGACGGCCTGCACGCTCAGCGGCAATTCCGCCGGAGCCGGTGGCGGGTTAATTGTGGATGGGGGCACCGCCACTGTGGGCAACACCATCATCGCTGGCAACACGGGCTTCGCTCCCGACGTTGATAATGGGGTCAACAGTGCGGGCTACAACCTCATCGGCGACACCACCGGCAGCCGCGGGTGGGGCACCAACGACCAGACGGGCACCTACCCTTCCACGCTGAATCCGTTCCTTGGCCCGCTGACCGACAACGGCGGTCCCACCGCCACGATGGCGCCGCAAGCGGGCAGCGCCGCCATTGACAACGGCAACAGTTTCGGCCTGACCACCGACCAGCGCGGCCTGCCCCGGCCGGTGGAGGTGCCGGGCTATCCCAACGCCTCCGGCGGCGACGGCAGCGACATCGGCGCTTTCGAGGTTCAGACGATGCGGAATATTGGTCTGCGCGCCTATGACGGCAAGGCCATCATCCCAATTGCCTGTCAGGAGAGCGGCGCATTGACTTCGCCGCTGCGGATCAGCAAGAACGGGACGACCTACGGCATCCTGTTGGTGCCCACGAACTTCATCTATGCTTCCCGGATGCGCATCCAAACTTCATCCGGCACCATGGCCTTGGGGGAGTTGCCGTGAACCCGCACCCGGAGCGCCGACTGGCACAGACTGTGTCAAAACCCGAGCGAGGGAGGGCGAGCGTCCCCGCGCGCCCTGATTTTGCCGGATTTCCCGGGAAGTTTGGGCTCGCGGGGACGCTCGCCCTCCCAAACCGCTTAACCCGAACCGCAACCGATAATGACCGAATATGAAGAGCGCAATTGACGAAAGGCACGCAGAGAAAGCGCGAGGATGGAAGATGGAAGATGGCGGACGGAAGGCGCGCAGCGCCTTGGAGTGCGGTGGCAAGCGAAGCGCGACACCGCTTTTGGAACCGGCCACGTTCGAGCCAAAGCGCCGTCGCCGCTGCGCTCTGCCGGCGCACTCCAAAATCTGGCTGCTGCTCTTCATTCTGACTTCCGCCTTCTGCCTTCCGGCGTGGGGGCAGCAATACTCCATTGACTGGTATAAAGTCGCCGGGGGCGGCGGGGCGAGCACGGGAGCGACATATCAAGTCAGCGGCACCGCCGGCCAGCCCGATGCGAGCGGGGCGATGAGCGGGGGAGAGTATTCGGTGACGGGCGGATTCTGGGCGCTGTACGCGGTGCAAACGCCAGGCGCGCCGTATCTCTGGGTTCTGCGCACAACCACCAACACGGTGGTCGTGTGGTGGGCGGTCTCGGCAACCAATTGGCAGTTGCAGGCCACGACGGGGTTGGTGAGCACCGGAAGCGCCTGGACGCCGCGTTCCTACACCACGAACGGGGCGAACTGTGTCTATATCGAGTCGCCGCCGACGGGCAACCGATTCTACCGGCTCCGCAGTCCGTAATCCAAGAAAGAGCAGTTGAACAGCAGTTAACGCAAAGACGCCAGAGGCAAGGACGCGAAGGCCCAAAGAGAAACAGGCATTATCGGTCGCGCCGTTCGTTGCGTTCGTCCCGGATCACCCGTCGCCCAACTTCTTCGTGGCCCCTGCCCGGACCCACTTCTATTCGGACATCGCGGTGCGTGAGACCCGCCATCCGCTCACGGCCAAGGCCCTCGACGATGAACCGCCCATGGTCCAGGCGATAGCCGTTCATGACGACGCTGAGGCCAAAGACAACACCCACCCGGTCACGCGGCAGGAGAAAGGCGTGAAGGTTATGATCCCAAAAGTGATCGTAGGGGACGAAGGCAAACATGTCCGCGCCCAAGCCGAAATCAACATCCACCGCCAGGCGGCCGCCGAACCACAACCCAACGCCGGCTCTGAACACGGCGCCGGGCGGCAGGGGCGCCCAGCCGCAGTAGCCCTCGGCCTTCCGCCAGCAGACCCACGCGGGCGCCCAATCATAGCCGGGCACCCAAACCCAACCCAAGGAATCGCGGCACCAGCGGCCATAGTGGAAAACGATGTCGCCCCACGGGTAATCCGATTGCCAAAACCAGCCATCAGCCGTGTAAATCCAGTGCCCCTGGTCGCAATAGGGCCGCCAGTAGGGATCGGTCGCGGCTACCGACGGCCGCCAGCAAAGGCCATAGCCAGGCACATTCACCCAGGCCCCGTAAGGCGCGAGCTGGGCCTGATAAGAATCGAGGCTTCCCGGCGGTGCCGTTGGGACGGAAGGTGCCATGGGGGTCTCTGGCGCAACCGGCGCCGGGGCATACGTTGCCGGTGGAGGGGCCGGAGGCGGGGCGGTGGCCGCTGGCGTTGGCACCGGAGCCGGAGCGGGGGCGGGGTTTGCGGGAACGGTTGGGCTGCCAGACCCAAGCAAAGCTTTGATCTCGTTTTGAGTCACGCCTTGCGCTTGGAGATAAATCAGTTGATCAGCCGAGAGGTTGTAATACGCCCCGGTGCTTCTGATCTGGGCCAAAACCACTTCTTCGCCCAGGCCGGCTTTGACCAGCTTGACGACATCCTGAACACCGGGCGGGAGGCTGGGCGCCGTTTGGGCCGGGCAATTGACGGCGGTCATCTGCAAAAGCAGGCCGGCTGCCAGACAGGCAACTGCGACGTGATGGTTCAGTTTAATCAGGCGCCAGGCAGCCGTCGCGCCAGCCGCGCCTAAAACGAGCATTTCAACAGGTTTCATTTGAATAATTGGACAATTCGCCATAGTTGCAAGGTTAGACGCTTAAGAAGCGCCCAAGGTTCAAGGTTTCCTGGAATGTGATGAAACGGGTCCAAAAAGCGGGATGAATCCGGCCAATCTTGAGATGAAAACTTACGGTGTCTTGGAGAGCACGTGCTCGGGAGAGGGCATCTGCGAGGCATCCCAGCCGCCACCAACGGCCTCAACCAATTGGACGCTGGCGGTCATCTGTTGCATCCGAAGGTTCACGAGGGTTTGCCGATTGATCAAAAGGGTGGTTTGAGCGGTGATCACGTTGAGGTAGCTGTCAATCCCCAGTTTGTATCGGTTCATGGCCAAAGCTAAATACCTCTCTGAGGATTTGACGGCGGATTCTTGTTGTTCAATCTGGTGCGCGAGGATTCTCAGCGTGGCGAGGTCGTCCTCGACCTGTTGGAAGGCGGTCAATACGGTCTGGCGGTAGGTCGCCACGGTACCATCGTAGGCCGCCCGGAATTGCTCGACCGTGGCTTTGCGCAGGCCGGCATCGAAGAGGGTCTCCCCCAGACCCGCACCCACGGACCAAACGCGGCTGGACCAGTTCAAAAGGCTCGGAATCGCGGTGCTTTCGAAGCCGCCCGAGGCGCTCAAGGTGACAGTCGGGTAATAGGCAGCCTTGGCGACGCCGATTTGTGCGTTCGCCTCCGCCACCCGGCGCTCCGCGGCAGCGATATCGGGGCGCCGTTCGAGAAGCTGGGAGGGAACACCGAACGGAGTTGCCGGCGGGCTGGCGCTGACCTGCTCCACAGGGATAGAGAAGGCGGAGGCGGGTTTGCCAATCAAGAGGGCGATGGCGTGCTCGAGCTGGGCGCGCAAGATGCCGAGATTGGTGGCCTGCGCTTGGGCGGTTTCAAGCTGGGTCTCGGCTTGCGCGACGTCCTCATCTGAAGCAATGCCGGTCTCAAAACGAATCCTGGTCAAATCGAGTGACTCCCGGTAAGCGCGGACCGTATCATCGAATAACTGTGTCAGGGCATCCTGCGCGCGCAGTTGGAAGAAGTCCCCGGCCAGTTCCGCCTGGGCTGTGAGGCGGGTGTTCTGGAGATCGGCGGCGGTGGCCTGGGTTTCAAAGGTGTTGGCGTTGACGGTGTTTCGAATCCGGCCCCAGAGATCGAGTTGCCAGGAGGCATCCAGCGGCAGCGAGTAATCGGTCAGGGTTACGCTACCGGACGAGGAACCGGATTGGTTCCCGAGGGATACCTGCCGGGAGCGGGTGACGGCCGGGGTGGCGGCCAGCGTTGGGTAAAACTGGGCTCGCGCTTCCTTGACCAAGGCCCGCGCCGAGAGGAAATTCGCGAACGCTGCCGCAACGTTTTGATTGGAAACGACGACTTGCTCTTCCAGCGCGTTCAATTGAGTGTTGTTGAACATCTCCCACCATTTGCCGCGAATCACGGCGTCGCTCGGCTGCGCGACTTTCCAGAGGTTGGTCGCCTCGGGACTTTGTGGCGTCAGTTCCTTGAAAGCGGCGGGAGTTTGCACCACGGGCCGCTGATACTTCGGAGCGAAGCTGCAGCCGCCGTTCAAGAAGCACCAGGCTCCAAGCACCAGGCTCCAGAGAAGCCCCACATTCCAGGCCCCAAGACGAGTCAAACGCGCTTTGGTGCTTGGAGCTTGAGGTTTCTCTGGTGCTGGGAGCTTGGGGTTTGGAGTTTCCTGCCCGACTGCTATGAATGGAGAGTTTCTTGTCATCGCTCATCCCAAAGCTGCTTGTGGCGTCGCAACGATCGGTCCGCGCCGCCACGCTTCCCAGCGGAGCCGCAAGCGGTCGATCTCGAGGTAAACCACCGGTGTGGTATAAAGCGTGAGAACCTGGCTTACCAGCAATCCCCCAACGATGGCGATGCCCAGCGGCCGGCGGAGCTCCGAGCCGTTCCCCATCCCCACCACCAAGGGCAAGGCGCCAAACATCGCCGCCAAGGTGGTCATCATAATGGGCCGAAACCGCAACAGGCAGGCCTGAAAGATCGCCTCCGCCGGAGGCTGGCCCTGCTCACGCTCGGCGGCCAATGCGAAATCAATCATCATAATGCCGTTCTTCTTGACGATGCCAATGAGCAACACGATGCCGATTGCCGCGATCACGCTCAGATCGGTGTGGAAAAGCATGAGCGCCAGAAATGCGCCGACTCCGGCTGGCGGGATGGTGGATAAAATAATCGTAAGCGGATGAATGTAGCTTTCGTAGAGGATGCCCAGAACAATATACACGGCCAACAGCGCCGTGATGATCAGAATCGGCATGCTGGCCAGAGACGCTTGGAAGGCCTGCAAAGTCCCGGAAAAGCTGCCGTGGATCCGTGCCGGCATCTCGATCCGCTGTTGCATCAGTTGAATGGTTTTGACCGCATCGCTTAAGGCCACACCCGGGGCAAGATTGAACGAGACCGTTACCGACGGAAACTGGCCCTGGTGACTCACCGTGATCGGGGCGGTGGTGGGTTCGAACCGGGTAATGGCGCTCAAGGGAACCTGCCCGCTGTTGGTCGAGCGCAGGTAAATGTCATTCAATCCTTGCGGGCTTTGCCAGAACTTGGGATCGACTTCCATCACGACGTGGTATTGGTTCATTTCTTTGAACATGGTCGATACCTGCTCCTGGCCAAAGGCATCATACAGGGTGGCATCGATCATCTGCGGCGTAAGGCCCAAACGCGCGGCGGTCAACCGGTCATAGACCAGCGAGGCCTGCAGGCCGTTGTTCTGCTGATCGCTGTTGACATCGGTAAAGCCCGGCAGTTTCCTCATCTCCTGTAATAGCCGGGGTCCCCATTTGACCAAATCCTGCAGGGTATCACTTTGAATCGTGTATTGATATTGGGCGTTGCTTTGGCGGCCGCCGATACGCAAATCCTGCCCGGCTTGCATGAAGACCGTCGCGCCCGGCACCGGCGCCAGCTTCGGCCGCAACCGGTTGATCACCTGACTGGAGCTGAGCTTGCGCTGGGCAAGGGGCTTCAATCCCAAATAGACGAAACCACTGTTCGCGGCGCCGCCCCCGCCGGTAAAGGCCATGACGTTGGCAACCGCAGGGTCGGTTTTGATGAGGTTGACAAAGCGCGCGGCAGCCGACTGCATGGAGGGGAAGGACGCGTCCTGCGCGCCCTGAATGCCGCCCATAATTGTCCCATTGTCCTGCAGCGGGAAAAAGCCCTTGGGCACCTTGATGAACAAGAAGACATTGAGGGCAACCGTGAGCAGCAGGACCCCCAGCGTGATGACCGGGTGGCGCAACACCCGGGTCAGGCTGCGCTCATAAAGGCTCAACACCCAGGCGAAAACCTTCTCACTGGCCCGATAGAGGCGCCCACGCTCCCCGGCACGCTGATGTTTGAGCAGCCGGGAACACATCATCGGCGTAGTCGTTAAAGAGACAACCAAAGAGACGATAATGGCCACTGAGAGCGTGACGGCAAATTCGCGGAAAAGACGGCCCACAATCCCGGCCATCAGCAGAATCGGAATGAACACCGCGACCAGCGAGACACTGATAGTGAGAACCGTGAACCCGACCTCGCGCGCCCCCTTCAGGGCCGCTTCCATGGGACTCATTTCCTGCTCCAGATAGCGGGTAACGTTTTCGATGACCACAATCGCGTCATCCACCACAAACCCGGTTGAAATCGTGAGCGCCATCAGTGAAAGGTTATCGATGGTGTAATGGCACAAGTACATGATGCCGAAGGTGCCGATCAAAGACACCGGAACGGCCACGCTGGGGATCAGGGTCGCGCGCGCGCTGCGAAGGAAGATAAACACGACCAGAATGACCAGGACGACCGCGATGACCAGCGTGATTTCCACGTCGCGGACCGACGCCCGGATCGTCGTCGTCCTGTCCATCACGACGGTGAGATCAATGGCCGAGGGAATGGAAGCCTTCAGTGACGGCAGCGCCTGCCGAACGCGGTCCACCGTCTCGATAATGTTGGCTCCGGGCTGGCGAGAGATGATCAGCAGGATGGAGGGTTGGCCGTTGACAAAACCCGCGGCCCGGATGTTTTCCACGGAATCCCGGACGTTGGCGATGTCCGACAGTTTAATGGCTGCTCCGTTGTTGTAACCGACGATGAGCGGCTTGTAATCCTCCGCCTTAAACAACTGGTCGTTGGCCGCCAGATCCACGGTCGTCTCGTCATTGGCAAGCTGGCCTTTGGGCTGATTCGCATTCTGCCGGCTGAGCATTGTGCGAACGTCCTCCAGACCCAGGCCGAAGCTGTTCAACAGGGTCGGATTGACATCTACGCGCACGCCGGGAAGGGAACTGCCGCCGACGTTGACCTGGCCGACGCCCTGGATTTGCGAGAGCCGCTGTTGGATGATCGTCGAGGCGGCATCGTAGAGCCGGCCGCGGTCATAAACGGGCGAGGTCAGCGCGATGATGAGAATCGGCGCATCGGCGGGATTGAATTTGCGATAGGTCGGGTTGCTCGGCAGGTTGGAAGGCAGATAGGCGCGAGCGGCATTGATGGCGGCCTGGACATCCCGGGCGGCTCCGTCAATATTGCGATTCAGGTCAAATTGCAGGGTGATCGAGGTCGAGCCGAGAGTGCTGGAGGAGGTCATCTCATTGACCCCGGCGATATGGCCGAGCCGCCGTTCGAGCGGCGCGGCGACCGAGGACGCCATGATCTCGGGACTGGCTCCCGGCAGGCCCGCCCCCACTGAAATGGTGGGAAAATCAACCTGTGGCAGCGGTGAAACCGGCAGGAAATTGAACGCGAGCGCTCCGGCCAGCGCCACCGCGGCCGTCAGCAGCGTGGTCGCCACCGGGCGGCGAATAAAGGGAGCCGAGAGGTTCATAACGGCTACGCCGGCGCAGGCTCGACACGGCCTTCACTGGCTTCGGCTTGGGCGGCTTTGAAACCCAGGCGATCGAAGAAGAGGTAAATCACGGGCGTGGTGTACAAGGTCAGCAACTGGCTAATGAGTAGTCCGCCAACGATGGAGATGCCCAGTGGCCGGCGCAGTTCCGAGCCGGTCCCCGTTCCCAGCGCCAGGGGCAAGGCGCCCAACAACGCGGCCATGGTGGTCATCATGATGGGCCGGAAGCGGAGCAGGCAAGCCTGGTAAATCGCCTCCTCGGGCCTCTTGCCTTCCCGCCGCTCGGCATCCAGGGCGAAATCAATCATCATAATGGCGTTCTTTTTCACGATGCCAATGAGGAGGATGATGCCAATCAGGGCCACGACGCTGAGTTCGGAGCCGCACACCAACAGCGCCAGTATGGCCCCCACTCCGGCCGAGGGCAGGGTCGAGAGAATCGTTATCGCGTGAATGTAACTTTCGTAGAGAACGCCCAGCACGATATAGACGGTCACCACCGCGGCCAGGATGAGCAGCGGTTCGTTGCGCAAGGAGGCCCGGAAAGACTGCGCCGTGCCTTGGAACGCCGCTTGAATGCTCAGCGGCATATTGAGTTCCTTCTGGGCCTGCTCGATGGCTTGGGTGGCGTCCCCCAAGGCGGCGCCCGGGGCCAGGTTGAACGAAATGGTCACGGTGGGGAATTGCCCTTGATGATTTACGGACAGGGGCGCGCTACCCTGCTCAAAATGCGTAAACGCGCTCAGCGGCACCTGGCCGCCGCCGGCCGAGCGAACGTAGATGTCTTGTAATTTGGCCGGGTTCTTTTGGAACTCCGGCATCGTTTCCAGGATGACGTGATACTGGTTCAACTGGGTAAACAGCGTGGAGATCTGGCGTTGGCCGAAGGCATCGTACAGCGTGTCGTCAATCGCCTGGGGTGTAATCCCCAACCTGGAGGCGGTCGCCCGGTCGATCACCAACCGGGTGGCTGCGCCCCCGGTTTGTTGGTCGGTCGCGAGATCCTGAAGCTGGGGCAGCGTCTTGAGCCTCTCCATCAGCCGGGCGGTCCAGGCGTTTAACTCGTTGATATCCGGGTCCTCGAGCGTGTACTGGAACAGCGTGCGGCTGACGCGATCTTCCACCGTCAGGTCCTGTATAGGCTGCATGTAAAGGGTGATTCCCTCCACCTTGGCCAATTGCCCTTGCAGGCGGTGCATGATCGTGGTGGCGTCCAGCTTGCGCTCCGCCAACGGTTTGAGATTGATGAGAATGCGCCCGCTGTTGAGGGTGGTGTTGATGCCATCCACGCCGATAAACGAAGAAAGACTCTCGACCGCCGGGTCTTTGAGGATGACCTCGGCCAGCGCTTGTTGCTTCGCGGCCATCGCCGCGAACGACGTGGTGGGGGGCGCTTCGGAGATGCCTTGAATCACGCCCGTATCCTGCACCGGGAAAAACCCTTTCGGCACAATGACATAGAGCCAGACGGTCAGAGCCAGCGTCCCCGCCGCGACCAGCAAGGTCGCCGTCTGGCGTTTGAGGACCCACTGGAGTGTCTTCCCATAAATCCCGATGACCCGCTGGAGCACGTGTTCCGAGACGCGGTAGAACCATCCCTGCTGCGCCTCGGGTTTGTGCCGCAGCAATCGCGCGCACATCATGGGCGTGAGCGTGAGCGAAACAATGGCTGAGATCAGAATGGTCACCGCAAGGGTGACCGCGAACTCCCGGAATAAGCGCCCGACGATGTCGCCCATGAACAGCAGCGGGATGAGCACGGCGATCAAGGAAACGGTCAAGGATACGATCGTGAACCCGATTTGTTCGGCCCCCTTCAACGCGGCCTGCAGCGGGCGCTCGCCGGCTTCGATGTAGCGGGCGATGTTCTCGATCATCACGATGGCGTCATCCACCACAAACCCGGTCGAAATCGTCAGCGCCATCAGCGTGAGGTTGTTCAGGCTATAACCGAGCAGATACATCACTCCGAACGTCCCTACCAGGGAAAGCGGCACCGCCACGCTCGGAATGATGGTCGCCGACAGCGTCCGTAAGAACAAAAAGATCACCATTACGACCAAGGCGACGGTCAGCATCAGCTCGAACTGGACATCTTTGACCGAAGCCCGGATCGTTGTGGTGCGGTCGGTCAGCACCGAGACCTCGATGCCCGCGGGGAGAGTGGTCTTGAGCTGTGGCAAGCGCGCTTTGATACGGTCCACGACCTGGATGATATTGGCGCCCGGCTGGCGCTGGATGTTGAGGATGATCGCCGGAGCGTTATTCATCCAGGCGGCCTGCTTGACGTTCTCCGCGTCGTCGATCACGTTCGCCACGTCCGACAGCATCACGGCCGCCCCGTTGCGATAGGCCACAACGACCGTCGAGCGGTAATCCTGGCTGGTGAGGAGCTGGTCGTTGCCGTTGATTTGGTAAGCCTGCTGCGGCCCGTCGAAGTTTCCCATGGCCTGGTCGATGCTGGTCTGCTGGAGGGCAGTGCGCACGTCCTCGAGATTTAATCCGCGCGAGGAGAGCGCCGTCGGATTGACCTGAACCCGCACGGCCGGCTTCTGCCCTCCGCTGATGGTCACCAGGCCCACCCCGGGTATCTGCGAGATTTTCTGGGCCAGCCGCGTGTCCGCCATGTCCTCCACCTGAAACAGGGCGATGGATTCTGAGGTGAGCGCCAGCGTCAGAATGGGCGCATCGGCCGGATTGGATTTGCTGTAGATGGGCGGGGCCGGGAGATTGGCCGGCAGATAGGTCTGGGCCGCGTTAATCGCCGCCTGCACCTCTTGCTCGGCCACATCGATGTTCAGGTTGAGCGCGAATTGAAGGATAATGACCGAGCTGCCGCCCGAGCTGGTCGAGGTCATCTGGTTCAACCCGGGCACTTGCCCAAACTGCCGTTCCAGTGGCGCGGTGACGGCTGAGGCCACCACATCAGGGCTGGCGCCGGGATAGAAAGTCACAACCTGGATGGTTGGGTAATCGACTTCCGGCAAAGCCGACACGGGCAGTTGCTTGTAAGCGACCAGTCCGGCCAGGAGAATCGCCGCCATGAGCAGCGAAGTCGCCACCGGCCGGAGGATGAATGGACGGGAGGGGCTCATTCGCGTCGTGGTCCGGTCGCGTTCATCGGTGGTGGATTTGTTTTGCCCGGCTTCATTCTCCGCATGCTTCCTTCTACGGCCGCGCTCCCGGCCTTGCCCCCGCCCTGCTTCGGCTCTTCCGCCGAATTACGTACCGTCACTTTCATGCCTTCCTGCAGCCGATTGAAATTGTTCGTCGAGATGATTTCGCCCGGCTCCAATCCTTCCACGGCGGTGACATTGGCATCGGTGTCGGTCAGGCCCGTCGAGACGGTGCGCATGGCGACCGTCTGGTTAGTCTGCACCACGTAAACAAAGGCGCCCTGGGCGTTGTGCTGGATGGCCGCAGTGGGAACCAGCGTGGCCCCGTGCTCCGTGCGCACCAGCAGTCTCGCATTGACGAATTGGTTTGGAAAGAGGGAGTTGTCCTCGTTGGGAAAGAGGGCCTTGAGCTTGAGGGTGCCGGTCGTGGAGTCGATCTGATTGTCCATCGTCAGGAGCGTCCCGGTCGCCAGCTTTTCCCCTTGGTCGCGGTCGTAGGCCTCGACCACCAGCGTTTGGCCCTGATTCAACTGTTTCTGGATTTCAGGCAGAGCGTCTTCCTCGGGACTGAAGGTCACGGTAATGGGTTGAAGCTGGGTAATCACCGCCAGGGGATTGGCATCGGTGGCATGGACGATGTTGCCGGGGTCCACCAGGCGCAGCCCAACGCGTCCGGAAATGGGCGCGGTGATGTGGGAGTAGATTATTTGCAGCTTAGCAGTATCCACCTGGCCCTGGTCAAGCTTCACGGTGCCTTCGTACTGGTGAACTGTAGCCACCTGGGTATCGAGTTGCTGCTTGGGGATCGCATTACTGCGGTAAGCAATCTGGTAGCGCTCCAAATCAACGTGCGCATTTTCTAGCAGCGCCTGGTCGCGGGCCAACTGGCCTTCGGCTTGAGTGAGTTGCGCCTGATAAGGTCGCGGGTCAATTTCCACCAGTGAATCACCGGCATGAACCATTTGGCCCTCGACGTAGTTCACGCTCATGAGCTGCCCATCCACGCGGCTCTTCACCTGCACGGTATAGACCGGGACCACGAGAGCAATGCGCTCAACGTACTTTCCAATATCGCCTTTCCGGGCCGTCGCCGTGCCCACCATCGGAGCGAGCGGTGCAGACGAAAGTGTCTTTCGATTCGATTCTTCCGCCGTCCGTCGGTGAAGGAGAAACGCGCCGACGGCGGCGAGAAGGACGCACAGCGCAGCGATCACTGCCCAGCGTCGGCCCTTCCCTTTAGAAGACTGCGCCGAAGATGAGTGGGGGGGGGTGTCGGAATTCGTCGGGTTGATGTTTGACTCAGACATTGTAAACGGAATTGTTCCTATCGTGTGCTCAGGCTCTTAAAGTATCCGCGCTAATTGTTTGAATATACTTCTCCTGCTGCGCCAGCAGGTCAAGTGAGATCTTCAATTCCCGGGTTGAACGGCGCCAGCGGCGCGGAGCGGGCCGGCTTGGTCTCCGGCTCCGGCACGATCTCCGGCGCGGTCTCCACTCCCGGCGCGGGGAATGGTTTCTTCGCCCCGGCGAAGCACTCGGCAAAAACCTTGTGCAACGTGTCCTCAATTTGTGCGGCATTCGCCTGTTGCAACCGAGGTGCCCAGTAGGAATTGTGAATAAACTTGTGAACAAGATGTGAGTATCTTTCTCTTGTCTCGCTGGGTGGAAATTGGGAGATAATGGGGTATATTGGTGATGAATGGGGACTATGGCAAGACCGGCGAAAATCAAAGCGGCGAGTGTTGGCAACGGAACTGCCTTGTATCTCGGGCAGCACGTTCGCCAAGTGGACCATGGCCGCGTTATTCTCCCGGTCGAATGGCGTCCCGACGCTTCTCCGAGGGATTTTACAGTGATCTCGTGGCCTGTGCTGGCTCCGGAGTACTTGCTTGTGCTGCCTCCTTCCCGCTGGGAGGTGCTTCAGAGAGATTTGGAAGCCCGTTCGACCGCGGATGAAGAGACGGCCGAGATCGAGAGGTCGATCAGCTCAAGGATCTGCCTCAGTTCGCTGGATCGCTATGGCCGGCTTCCGTTGCCGGAGGAAGTGTTAAAAGGGCTCGGAATCGAGAAAGAAGCCACTCTGGTTGGGCGAATCAACAAGTTCGAAGTGTGGAACACTTCCCGATTCACGGCCACACTGGCAAACACCAAACCGCAGCTAATCGCAACCGCCCTCAAATCCATAAGAATATGAGTCCGGGCCATGTGTTTCTCTTGGGAGATGGGACTGCGTTCCACCATTTCCGGAAGAACCCCTTTCGCCCCGCAAAGCCCGCCCGGGCCTTTTTGCTGGAGTTTGTGAAGCCGGCCAGCACCCGGCCAATCAGGCCACTGCTCGATACCCACAACGCAGGACAGGCCTCCCGGTTGTCCACCAGCATCCAAGCCACCCCAACAACGCCCTATCCTATCCAAACCGCAGACTGCCCGCCTCGGTCGCCAGGTCGAGTCGATAAGGTCGAAGCAGCTGTCATGAAGGTGCTGGCCGTAGTCTTCGCGGTCGTCTGCATCGGTTGCGTAATCGGCCTGCAGCACATCGCGCATGTCAGGCAGATAGGCGTGCTGCGCCGGCAGCTCCGGGAGAAAGACCAGGAACTGCGGGCTGCCACGCAGGCCTGCCACTCCCTCGAGTCTTACGTGGCCGCGAAAGCCGCGGAGGAGTTCCGCCCGGCAGACGCGCACCTCGTCGCGGCAAAGGGAGCAACAAGATGAAAGTTCCCAAGCGCGGCTAACATCATTCGACGCGCCCGGCTGAACTCGGATGCCCTATGTTCTCAGCACTTCAATACAAGCGTTTAGCCGGGATTATCCTCTTGATGGTGGCTGCTTTTGGCTGGCTTTTTTGCCGCCTCTTTGAAATTCAGGTCATCCGCCATCAGGAGTTGACGGCCAAGGCTCGCAAGTTTTCTGAAACGACGCGCATCCTTGAGGCGTGGCGAGGCAAAATCCTGGACCGTAACGGTGCCGTTCTGGCGAGCTCGGTTCCGCTAAAAACCATTTATGTAAACCCCGTTTTGTGTTCGAACCGGGTAGGGCAGATTGCGCAAACTTGCGGCCCCTTGCTCCACATACCGCCGACCGCATTGGCCAACCGTTTGCGCGCTTGCTTTCAGAAATCGGCCGGGAGAGGCGTGGAAACCCCGAAAGCGCTTGTGCTTAAGCGCAATGTTCCGATCGCTGAATGGCAAGCGATCTCCAGCGCTTTGGCACTGGAGACTTTCGGCTTCACAAAACCGAAGCTCGCGGCGGCGGACAAGGCCTCGCTTCAGAAGCTCCGCCGCAAGCTCCTGTTTGCCAGGGACGCCCAAGCGCGCCTCTATCCTTACGGGGAAACTCTCGCTCAGGAGGTGGGCTTCGTCTCAACTCGAACCAATGGCCCTGGTCTCCAAGGCGTCTGCGGGATGGAAAGGGCCTTCGACGAGGTTCTGGCTGGAAAGAATGGCCTGTGTGTTTTGGAACAGGATGCTGCCGGAAACGAAGTTTCCTGGTGCCGGTCAAAGTACAGGTCGCCATCCGATGGAGGCAATGTCGTCCTGACGATCGACGTGCGCCTGCAGAAGATCCTGCAGAGCGCGCTGGCGTCCGCAAAAAACACGTACCACGCCCGCGCTGCTTCAGCTATTGTTATGGACCCGCGGACATTTGAAATCCTTGCCGTGAGTTCTGTGCCGGGGTTCAATCCGCAAGACCCCGGCGCTTCTCCGGCCGAGACTTGGCGAACCCCGGCTTTCAGCGACCGAGTCGAGCCTGGATCCACTTTCAAAGTGATCACCCTGGCTGCCGCCCTCGACCAGGGTCTGGTGACGCTGGACAGCGGGGTTTACTGCGAACAAGGGAATTTCCTCGTCAACCGCGTGTCCGTGCATGACCACGCTCCGTATGGATTGCTAACCCTCCGGCAAGCGTTCGTCAAGTCATCCAACATAGCGTTTGCCAAAACTGCCCTCGAACTTGGCCCCCAAAGGTTTTATAGCTGCATCACCAACTTCGGCTTCGGAAAATACACCGGGATTCCCGCCGTGGGCGAGACTTCCGGCCGGATCGGGCTGCCTGCTACTTGGTCAACCATGACCTTGACGCGGGCCGCTTTTGGTCAGGGAATATGTGTTTCTCAGTTACAAATGGCCACTGCCATGTGCGTGATTGCTAATGATGGCCGCTTGATGCGGCCTTTGATCGTTAGCCGCATCGAGTCGGCGCAAGGCCGGGTTCTCCGGCAGTTTCAGCCGCAATTCGTTCGCATCGTCGTGCGCCCCCAAACGGCGCAGCAGGTCAAGGAAGCCCTGAAAGCAGTCTCTTCGCCGGACGGCACCGGTGCGCTTGCCGCCCTTGATCGTTACACAGTTGCGATCAAAACCGGCACGGCGCAAAAGTCCAACGCTGGCGGTTACCAGCTCGGTCGCTATTATTCCTCTGTGATCGGCTTCTTTCCCGCCGACGCCCCGCGCGTGGTTATCGCGGTCGCTCTGGATGAACCTCAAAACGGCTACTATGCCGGAACAGTGGTGGCGCCGGTGTTCCGTGCTATTGCCGGGCAAATTGCCGCCTGCCTCTCCATCCCTCCTGACAAGGGCCCTCATAAGCCTGTCGGGAATCTGTTAGCCCGGCCGACACTTTCGGCAACCCCAACAGTTCACACGGCCGGGAGCGGCCCAAGGCGGGGAACATCGGCTGCAAACCGGACCTTTGCCAGCGTTTCGAGACCATGAAGAGACTAACCGCTATTTTACTCGTATCGGTTGCGATCCTCCTTATGCTGGGAACGGTGGCACTCTTCAGCTCCACGACCTACCAACCCCGGCTGGATCGCTTATATCTGCACCTTTGCTGGATTGGGGTTGGCAGCGCCTGTTGTGCCTTTGGTTCACTCTCGACCTATTCGCGGCTGCGAACATTCCACTTGCCGAAACTTGTGCTCGGGTTGGCCTACCTCATGTTGGTGGCCGTTTTGGTGCCCGGCGTCGGCGTGACCAGGAACGGTGCAGTCCGCTGGTTGTTATTCGGCCAGCCGTCCGAAGTCGCCAAACTCGCACTCATCCTCTTCCTTGCCGACTATGGTGCCGTACACCAAGGCCGCATGCCGGAGAGAAATGCCGGCTTCATCTGTCCCGGCGCAATCGCAGGCCTCGCAGTCTTGCTGGTATTCCTTGAGCCAGACTGGGGCACTGCCACCCTTATCGCCGTCGTATCCCTCGCCATGCTGGCCATCGCCGGTTCTCATTGGGGGTACCTCCTCTCCGCCGCAATCGCTGGCGCTGAACTCTTCGCCCTGCTCCTGTTCCGTAACCCCTTGCGGATGGAGCGGTTCCTGGCTTTTCTCGACCCCGAGAAATACAAAGAGGGCGTTGGCTGGCAGGGCTGGCATTCTCTGCTCTCGATGGGCAGCGGCGGCTTGGTCGGCACGTTCTTAGGAGAGGGAAGCCACAAGAACGGCTTCGTGCCCGAGCAGCAAACGGATTTTGTGCTGTCGCTGATTGGCGAGGAGATGGGCCTTATCGGCACGTCCCTTGTATTGGTCCTGTTTGTAATCATCTTGCTGTGTGGCGCTCGCATCGCCTGGCGCATCTCGGACCCCTTTGGGCAGTTGCTGGCTTCCGGCATCACCGTGCTGATTGGCCTCCAAGCCCTCATCAATATCGGCGTCGTCACCAGCAGCCTGCCGAACAAGGGCATTGCCCTGCCCTTCGTAAGTTACGGCGGTTCTAACCTCATCTGTATGCTCACCTGCATAGGTCTGCTCATCGGCGTTGCCAGACACGGGCCGGTCTTCGAGCATGGAAGCGCCGGGAGCCAACCCGCTTCTTTTGTCAGGCTCAAAGTCGGCGGTCCAGTCGGCAGCCTCCTGAGTAACTCCTTACAGCCGGCCCCAAAGGGTCTCTGGGGGAGGCTCGTCCGCTGGACGCGGGCACTGCGCAACTCCCGCTTTCCGTCGGCCCCATTGCACACCTATCAGAGACCTCCACACCGAACCTTGCCAAGGTGATCAGCGCGATTGACCTCAACCAGGCGGCGATGGATCGATGTGATTTGGAATTTGTCGTCGGCAGTGAGTTGCTCGCTCCAGCCGGAGAAAAGATCATCAACCCGTACGTGGTCTCTCCCGAAGGACGAAAGGAAGCTCTGGCGCGGGGAAGAAAGCCACCGTCAGGGAAAGCAAATCCAGCCACGGCAGCCGGACGGGCGCAAACGCGCAGGTGAGCCGCCCCCAGGAGACACCCGCATCGCTGCCAGGAACAGTTAGGACGTAATGATAACCAGCCCGAAAAGCAAGAAGCCGACGCTGAAAGAACTACTGGAGCGCAGTGCTGAGGGACGAGTCTATCAACAGCTCATTCACAAAGCCCTTCCGGACGATCTCTCGGACCATCTCAGCCTTGGCGGGCCCGGCCGCAACCAGGATAATGCCAGGGGCGCCAGCGGGCTGGGCATTCCTGGCGACTTCAGCCAACTGCTCACCCTTAATGCCGGTCCAGCCCTGGTTCAGGCTTTCGACGAGACGCCGTTCATCCGCTCGGAGGCCGCGCCGCCCGAGCAGCCAGCCGCCGATATCGCCATAGATCAGTTTGGCCAAAGCTGATTCGGTGATCCCAGCTTCCTGCGTAAGTCGTTCGCGAATGAAGTCGCCTGTTTTCTCAAAAGCCGCCGTGTCAGCGGGAGACTCCCTGTGATTTTGCCTGTGGCTTTCCCTGGCGATTATGCCCGTGCCGCTGATGATGGTGTCCACTCGTTCAATCCAGGGTTTTTCCTTGCCGTTGCCGGGTCCGAAAATCAAGCGATAGCCGGGAATTCCCTCCACAAAGTCCTGCCAACCGGCAGCGCCGTTCCGTTGGAGAAAGAACTTCCGAGGAAGGTACGCGGGCACGCCGACCAGGCATGGCTGATCCGAAGGGCGGCCTGGCTTGATGGCCTGACCCAGTTCCGCAGCGAGGTGGGAAGCAGAAAATTTTACGTGGCGCAGATTCATCAGGTGAACGGGGTCGCCGCATAACGGGATGCATTGGGCTTGGTAGGATTCACCCTGACCAGGCCTGTCCAAACAGCCCCGGATGCGGGAAACCAACCCTTCCAGGCTGCGCCCCCACATGATGCCGACCAGCCGCGCACGGCGCACCAATTCGCTAACGCAACTGGCCGCTGCAGCGGCAAAAGCCTCCTCGCCATCAGGCAGAACCCGGACATCCAGGTGGAGCCCGTCTGGGGCCAGCTTGCGGAGAACCTTCCGCAACTCCTCATGCACGAAGAACCGGCGATCCGCCTCCTTGAGGTCCGCCGCGGCCACATTCTGGCTCAGGAAGCTGGGTGATCGGGCCAGGAACTGATTTTCCTCCGCGTAGGACACCAAGCGCGAAACCTCGGGCTGGCTCTTGCCTAGCCGCTTGGCGATCTGGGCCTGGGTCAGGCCCTCGCTCCGCATACGGGCGGCGGCGATTGCCAGCAACCGGCGCTCGGCCTCAGGGTCTTCACGGTGTTCGGGCATAGGCTGCAAGGCGCAATATAAAGTTCGACGCGAGTTTACGCCTGTGCCCATTCCGGCGCAAGCGCAAGTTCGATTGTTGGAATGAACGGATGCGCAGGCGTGCTGGAGCGGGCTGGGGCATGGTTTTTGTGGGTTGGGCGGCGGGAGAGCGGGAAAGCGTTTGCGTGCTTCAGGCAATGAGCGGATTACACCGCCAATCCCCCCGTTTTGGCAGTTTGCCGGCTTCCGCCGGCCTCCGTCTCATCCCTCAGGTCGGCTATATCTCCCATTACTGGTATCCGTGATCGACCCGAAGGTTGATTCCGTATTCATCGGAGTTGCGGTTTGATCGGAGGCCGTGAAAATCGCTATGATTGTCATGGAGAATCATGGAGAAAAATGCCTCGGTTGGAGCGTGCGACGGGTTTTACGAGCGTCTCATGGCGAAATTTGCACTCTAACGGGAGGTGAAGCAGGAAGCTGATTATTGAAAGATCCCCTGTCTTTCATACGTATAAGGGAAAAAGCCCAGTTTGATCCAATCGGATAACAGAAGCAACGACAGGAAAAGCAATGACCCAAGGAAGGGAGAGAATCAGCAATGAACAAAACATCTGTTGTACTCATCATCGCCCTGGCCGGGAGCCTGGCGCTCGCAAGAGGGCAACCGGCGACGAACGCAGCCGCCGCTGCACAGCCAATCACGGTGAAACCACCGCCGGCAAGCGGCGCGCCGGCGACGAACGCAGCCGCTGCCGCGCAGAAGGAAATTGACTCCAAGCTCAACGACGACCTGGAAGACCTTAGTGCCAGCCTGACCACTCTTAACAAATACCTGCTGCGGTCGCCTGACTTTGGTCTGACTGCCGCAGAGGCCGACCTCGACACCCTTGGAAAGGAGTTTGTCATCCTGGGAACGCATCTGGCTGACTCGAACTGGTCCAGTGCCGCAAATGATGAGCAGGACATCAAAGGTGACCTGCCGAAATTAAAGGCGCACCTCGCTCCTCCAACTGACCTTGTGTCGCTTGCCGATGAGTTGGCCGGCCGTAGTCAGGCTGTGTCCGCAACCGGAAGAAACTCGAAACTCGGCACGGACCTCCACGGCCTGGGAACGAACCTCGTTGCGTTGAAGGTTGAACTGAAAGCTGCGAAGATTATCGACCTGGGAAACGAGCTGTCCACCCTCGCCGGCGATCTGAAGCCGGCAAGCAATCAGTTGAAAGGCGCGGCCCCGCCCCCGCCGAAGGGCACTGCAAACGCGGAAGAGGGCGGTGTTCTTCGGGGGGACCTTTCGACAAACCTTGTGAATATGGTAACAAACACTGCTGTTCTTGGCACCAACCTGATGATCTTGGGAACCAACCTGACGGATGTCGGAACAAGCATATCTCTGAACGGAACCAATGCACCCGCGCTCGGAACCAACACACTTTCCTTTGGAACGAACCTGGTGGAAATAGGCACTAACGTGGAACGGCTCGGCGCGACTTTGGCGATGCCGCACCGCGCCTCAATTCCCTATGCAGCGTTCCTATCGAGTGGCGCGACGTTCAAGGGAACGTACAATGTCCACGTTACCAACTCGCCGGCGGGCCCAGAAGGCTATTTGGACAACTCTGGGGACAATATCGTTGGATTTCTGGAGTTTGACTACATCAGTCGTTACGTCTTTCGTCAGTTGCAGCCCGGCGAAGTCGACCACGAGTACAACCATGGGAACTGGTTCGGCTTTAAGCTGCTGGAGCCCTGGAAACATGCTCCCGATATTGAGACACGCATCGGCTTCACTTTCGCAAACAGCACCGGCCCATCAAACTACACGGCATCGACGATCGTCGGCTCGGGTGATTTCTACACGGACGTCAGGGTCGGCGTCCCCCTCTTCCGCCGCACTACGCCAAACCAGCGGCAGCAAATATCGCTCGAAGGCGAGGGCGGGTTCTCCACGGACACGAGCTTCCTCGAGGTTCATCCAACTGCATTTGTTGGTCTCGGTTACCAGACGTCGTTCAGGCCGGTTCTCGGCGCCAGCTCCACTAACGTTTGCGGTTTCTTGTCCGGGAGGCTCGGAGCGGGTTGGATTGATGTGCCGAGCACGACGACATCTCCAACGCCGGGAGTAACCGGGGTAACCCTCGATAGCGGTGGGCTGCCAGTGTTTCATCTCGACCCGAGCCCCTGCATGAGTGTCCTGCTGGTTTATCCCATTACCGGCAGTCTGTTTCTGGTGCTCGACGCCAACACCTACATCCGCCATGCGCCGGCGGACTGGACCGTAAGCGTGGGTCTCTCAATTCCACTCGGTAAGGTTTCATCAATAATCACATCGCCCTTTACGAGCGCTTCTCCCTAGCGCCGCGGGAGCACCAGGCTTGTACCTGACTCTGTCCAAGCCGCCTTCAGGGCTGTGCGAACTCGCGTCAGATGTGCTGCGGGGGCGGGATGAGGCGGTTATGGGGAGGAAGAGTCTTCCAGGTTGTGCAGGGTTGGCCCCACGAGGTGACCGATATAGCCGCCCGCCGCGAGCACCACGACGCCAAAGCCGATCACCGCCAGCAGGAGCACAACAAAGCCCCAGAAATGGCGGGTTTCGAGGCGTTTGAGGGAGGGAGCGAAGGCGACCAGGCCAATCAGCGCGGCGACGACGATTACGGCATCTACGCTCACCCGCTGCCAATAGCTGCCGCCCAGATGCAGCCACATCCCGAACTCATCGAAGGTGAGCGCCAGGGCGAACCCGTAGGCCAGCGCGGCGGTTTCGGCGGCGCGCCCAACCGGACGGGCAAACAGGGCGTAACCGCCAACCGCCGCGAGCAGGAAGATGCCGTAGTTCAGGTGGTGGACGTGCGTGCCGTGGAGGAAGAAGAAAAGGTTGGGGATGCAGCGGGACATGATCAGGAAGACAACCGCCCGGGAGAGGATGAACGTGAGCACGAAGCCGAACAGGGCGCGACGGGCAAGCCGGTCGGAGGTTTCTTTGGGGGTGCGGTTAGCAGGGCTCATGGCGAACGATGTAACAAGTAGCCGCCAATTGAGCCAGGCCGGCGGATAAAGTCAAGACTCGCGTGGCCAGGGCCAGGGACAAAAAGTGGCGTCTCGCCTGCGGGCAAGCGGGGACGTCCCGCCCCGTGATCCTTGCCGTCGTGGCCGCGGGACGCCGCTAAAAGCCGCAGGCGAAATGCCTGCGCCACTTTGCACGAAGAATTTTCGGCTGGTGATTGAATAAATCGGCCCCCGGGACGGTCTCATAATTGCAGTTATGGTTGGACTGCTTCAGGCCGGCGGCTGAGAGTAAAGCGCTGGTCTGTGTTTCATAGTAACTGGTTGAGTTGGGGGCGGCCCGTTCGGGGGTTTGGGCCGCCCCTTTTTCCCCCCCGGTGAATCCCCGGGCCAATTTCCGGCAGCGCCCCGGCTTGAGTCGGCCTGCCGGTTGTGGCAGTGTGAGGGCGCAGTTAGCCTTTCTGTTTTGGTTGAGAGGGTTGGGTTGGGGGCGGCTCGGGAAACCGAGCCGCCCTTTTTTGCAAAACTCCCGCCAACCCAGGGGCAGGAAACCGCTTTCCAAAAAAATGAAGTGGACGCTTCGTTGCCGACGGCATTGGCGCGCTTGACGGTGTGGTTGGTTTTCTGTTTCCTTTCAGCGGTGAGCGACACACGCACAGCAGGGGTTTTCCTGGCCGTCCTTTGGGCCGGCGGCGCCACGGCTGCCAATTGGCCCCAGTTCCGCGGTCCCGCTGCCAGCGGCGTTGATGCGAGCGCGCGGACACCCATCCGCTGGAATATCGAGAAAGGTGAGAACATCCGCTGGCGCACACCGATTCCCGGGTTGGCGCATTCGTCGCCCATCATTTGGGGAAAGGTTGTTTACCTCAGTACCGCGGTCGGTCCCGGCAGTCAGGAGGTGAAGGTGGGGCTTTACGGCGACATCACGCCGGCGGACGACCAGGGCTCGCATCAGTGGCGCTTGTTGGCCTTAGAGAAGGACACGGGCAAGATCCTCTGGGACAAGCTGGGTTACGAAGCCATTCCACGCGGCAAACGTCATCCCAAATCGACCCACTGCAATTCGACACCCGCGACCGATGGACAATGGATCGCGGCCATCTTTGGTTCGGAAGGATTGTTCTGCTTTGATCGCGAGGGCAAGCTGATGTGGAAAAAGGACATCGGCCCGATGAAGTCCGGGTACTATCTCTTCCCCAGCGCGGAGTGGGGGTTTTCCAGTTCGCCGGTGATTCATGATGGCAAAGTGGTGGTGCTGTGCGATGTGTTGGGCGATTCCTTCATTGCCGAGTTTGATCTGGCCGATGGCCGCGAATTATGGCGCACGGCCCGGCACGACGTTCCCACCTGGGGCACTCCGGCGGTGGCGAGGGCGGGTGATCGAACGGAGATTCTGGTCAACGGCTGGCACCACACCGGCGCTTACGATTTTGCCGACGGCAAGGAAATCTGGAAACTGGACGGCGGCGGTGACGTCCCCGTGCCCACACCCATCGTCGCCAGCGGCCTGGCCTACTTTACCAGCGCCCACGGATGGCGACACCCGATGCGCGCTGTTCGCCTCGATGCGCACGGCGACCTCACCGGGACGGAAGCGGGAGCGACCAACGCCGGCGTGGCATGGCAGCAGGAGCGCAAGGGAAACTACATGCAAACGCCCATTGTTGTCGGAGACTTCCTCTACGGCTGCGCCGATAACGGAATCGTGATCTGTTACGAAGCCAGGTCCGGCGCGATCCGCTACAGCGAGCGCCTCGGGAACGGGACGGAAGGATTTACCGCGTCCCCGGTGTCCGACGGGCGGAATCTGTATTTTGCGAGCGAGGTTGGAAATGTCTATGTGATGCCGGCCAACGGAAGCTTCTCCGTCGCCGCGACCAACACCCTCAACGAAACCTGCCTTTCTACGGCGGCTGTTTCGGACGGGACCCTTTTCTACCGCACGCGGCACGAACTGCTCGCCATCGGCGAGACCCATTCAGAATAACGACCTTCAGCAACTTATGAACAAGTTGGCCGCGCAAACCTCCACCGCGCTGGTTGTTTAACCCTGGGAATACGTCACCGGCCCTGCTGCGAGGGATGGCTGGCGGCGCTGCCGCGTGTGAAAACCTTCACACGGCAGCGCACGCCGGGGGGAATCGGTCCCGTGCCAGCCACGACAGAAATTAGCCAATGGGGTCGGGCATTGCAAGCACCAGAGCATAAAAGTTTCGGGCGTTCGATCCTCCTTGCGTCACGGACCTGCTGACATAGCATCGGGACGTGAGCGACCTGCTGGACCAGGTGGAGCAAAGCATCCGCGCCCGTCGGCTCTTTCGCCCGGGGCAGCGGATCCTGGTGGCAGTTTCCGGCGGGGTGGACTCAATGGTCCTGTTGCATCTGCTTCATCAACTGGCGCGAAAGCATCACTGGCAATTGACGGTGGCGCATTTGAATCATCGGCTGCGTGGCCGGAGCAGCGACGCCGACGAGCGCCTGGTCCGGCGCACGGCGGGAAGGCTGAGGCTGCCGGTGCTGATCGAGGGGGCAGACGTGCGGACGTTCGCCCGCACACAAAAGCTTTCCCTGGAAATGGCCGCACGAAAGCTGCGTCATGACTTTCTGGCGCGAGCGGCGGCGCATGGGCGCATCCCTAGTGTGGCGCTGGCGCATCACGCCGATGACCAGCTTGAGCTTTTCTTCCTGCGCTTGCTGCGCGGCAGCGGCGGCGAGGGGCTGGCCGGGATGAAGTGGCGGAACCCGTCACCGGGCGACCCGGAGATAGAATTGGTTCATCCGTTGCTCGATCAGCCGAAGGCGGTGTTGCTCGGGTATGCCGCCGAACAGGGAATTCGGTATCGGGAAGACACGAGCAATGCGGTGCTGGACTTTCAGAGAAACCGAATCCGGCATGAGTTGCTGCCGTTGCTGCGGAGGAAGTATCAGCCGGCCTTGGACAGAACCATTGCACGAGTGATGGACATCGTCGGAGCGGAAGCGGAATTCGCGGGCGCGGCGGCAGGGGAGTGGCTGGGGCAATTGCGGAAGGGGAGGAAGCGAGGATGGAGATTAGAGGATGGAGAATGGCCCGAGACGCGACGTGAGGACTGGGCCGATTTCGACCAGTTGCCAGTGGCGGTGCAGCGGCGCTGCGTGCAGATGCAGTTGCTGCGGCAGGGTGTTGTGGCGGACTTTGAGCTGGTGGAACAGCTTCGGGTTGCGGCGGACCGGCCAGTGAGTGTCGGCTGGGCGCCGGCGCAGGGTGAGGCCAAGGCGGGCAGGGCAAGCGGGAAGCCTGTCCTGTGTTACGCGGTGCGCGACCGCTCGGGGCTGGTGCATTTGCAGGCCGCAGAGCCGGCGGAGTTCAAGGCGGGTGGCGCGACGGTGGAGTTGAAGGGCAGGGCAGGGGAGGTCGAGTTCGGCGGGGCGAGAATCTGGTGGCGAATCGGTTTGCCGAAAGCGCTTGAGCAGCCCCAAGCTGGGGTCGGACAGGAGTGTTTCGACGCGGACAGGATCGGTTCGCTGGTCCGGCTGCGGCACTGGCAACCGGGCGACCGCTTTCAGCCGATCGGCATGGGGTGCCCGGTCAGGTTGCAGGACTTCTTCACCAATCAAAAGGTCCCGCGGGAGCGCCGTCGGCGGCTCATTTTGGCCGCCACGGGGCAGGGAGAGGTGTTTTGGGTGGAAGGGATGCGGATTTCGGAACGGTTCAAGCTGACAAAGCGGACGATTCGCCGCTTGCAATGGCGCTGGAAACGGCTTTAATTAGCTGGGTTGCGGCTTCCGACCGGCCGTGTTAAGTTTGCCGCAGCCGGTTCAAAGATGTCTGACGACAACAAACATAACGACGACGACAAGAACCCCAAAAAAGGTGGTGAGTTCAGAGTGCCGCCGCGTACGATGGTGGTGTGGATTGCCATTCTGGGCGGCATCGTGCTGCTGATGCTGCTCAGGGACCGCATGGAGGCGCCGGGCGATTTTCTCAACCAATACAAGTTCCAGCAGTTGGTGGAATCCAATCAGATTATCCAGGCGACCATTAACTACAACCCACAAAGCCCGGACCTGAGGGAAATTACCGGCAAATACTGGAAGATCGAGAACGATCGGAAGGTCGAGGCGCCGTTCCGTGCCAAAGCGCGGCTGTATCCGGAGCTGGAAAAGAGGCTGCTCAGCTTGCCGCAGTTCGATCCGCGCGAGCCGAATACGATGCTGTTCAGCTTCATGTTGAGCGTGCTGCCCATTGTCGTCATTGCGGCGCTGATCTGGTTCTTCTTCATTCGCCAGATCAAGATGGCCGGCAAGGGCGCATTGAGCTTTGGCAAAAGCAAGGCGCGGTTGCTGGCCAAGGAGCGGAACAAGACGACCTTCAAGGACGTCGCCGGCGTCGAGGAAGCAATTCAAGAGGTTTCCGAGTTGGTTGAGTTTCTCAAGGACCCGAAGAAGTTCCAGCGGCTGGGCGGGCGCATTCCGAAAGGCGTATTGATGATTGGGCCGCCGGGCACGGGCAAGACGCTGCTGGCCAAGGCCATCGCCGGCGAGGCGGATGCCGCTTTCTTCAGCATCAGCGGCTCGGATTTCGTGGAAATGTTCGTGGGCGTCGGCGCGAGCCGCGTGCGCGACATGTTCGAACAGGCGCGCAGGAACACACCGTGCCTGGTGTTCATCGACGAAATTGACGCTGTGGGCCGCAGCCGGGGACACGGACTGGGTGGCGGTAACGACGAGCGCGAGCAGACGCTCAACGCCTTGCTGGTGGAGATGGACGGTTTCGACACGCAGGAAGGCATCATTATCATCGCGGCGACCAACCGGCCGGATGTGCTGGATCCGGCGCTCTTGCGGCCGGGCCGTTTCGATCGCCAGGTGACCGTCAATCTGCCGGACGTGCGCGGCCGGGAGGCCATCCTGAAGGTGCACGCCAAGAACGTGAAGCTGGCGCCGGCGGTTGACCTCTCGGTCATCGCGCGCGGCACGCCGGGTTATTCCGGCGCGGAGCTGGCCAACCTGTTGAACGAAGCCGCGCTGCTGGCGGCCAGCACGAACAAGAAGGCCGTGGGCATGGAAGAACTGGAGGAGGCGCGCGACAAAGTGCGCTGGGGCCGCGAGCGCCGCAGCCTGGCCATGACGGACGAGGACAAGAAGTTCACCGCCTGGCATGAAGCGGGGCATGCGCTGGTCAATGTCATGCTGCAGCACACGCATCCGCTGCACAAAGTCACGATCATTCCCCGCGGCCAATCCCTCGGCTCGACCATGTCGCTGCCCAAGACGGATGTGCTCAACCGCCGCCGCAAGGAAATGTTGGATATGATAGCGGTGATGATGGCCGGTCGTATCGCGGAGGAAATCGTCTCGGGCGACATCTCCAGCGGGGCGGCGGGAGACATTCAGCAGGCGACAAATATGGCGCGGGCCATGGTCACGCAATGGGGCATGAGCGACCGGCTGGGCATGGTGCAATACGGGGATGATGACGAATATGTTTTCCTGGGCCGCGAGGTCACCCGTGCCAAAGTTTATAGCGAGTTTACCGCCCAGGAAATCGACGGCGAGGTTAAGCTCATCATCGACAACGCCTACAAGATCGCGAAAGACATCCTGACCACCAATATCCAGAAGCTGGAGCTGATTGCCAAGTCGCTGCTCGAATACGAGACGCTTGACGGGCAGCAGGTGGATGAGATTGTGCGCACCGGCAAGTTCACGCCGCCGCCACCGGCGCCGCAGGTTGAGCCGCCGCGGGGCGCCCCGGCAGGTACGCCGCTGCCGGAAACGCCGACCAAGCCTGCTCCGCCGAAGCTGCCGGGCTTGGGGACCCCTGCGCCGGCGACCGCCTGAAGAGCCTCGGTTCGTACCATCGCAGGTGGCCGTTGCGGTAAGGTCCGAACTTCGGCATCGGCCACCGGATTCCGTGTCAGGAATTCCTCATTCGACATTTGGTCATCCCTTCTTTAGCCTATGCCCATGATTATAGCGCCTTCACTGTTGGCTGCGAATTTCGGCCGGCTAGCCCGAGAAGTCGAACGAGTCAATGCCTCCGGCGCTGATTGGCTGCACCTGGACATCATGGACGGGCATTTCGTGCCGAACATCTCGTTTGGCCCGGCAGTGGTGCGGACGATTCGCCCGCTCACAAAGCTGTTCTTGGACGCGCACCTCATGTGCTCGAAACCGGAAATTCTGCTGGAGCCGTTTGCCCAGGCGGGCGCGAATCAAATCAACATCCACGTGGAGCTGGGCGAGGCCGTCACACCGCTGCTCTGGAAAATCAAGTCGCTCGGCAGGAAAGTGGGCCTCGCGGTCAATCCCCCCACCTCCATTTCCATGGCCCAACCCTACCTGGAGCAGATTGACTCGCTGCTGATCATGACGGTGAATCCCGGCTTTGGCGGGCAGGCGTTCATTTACGAGACGCTGCCTAAGATTCAACAAGCCTATGCCTGGCGCCGCGAGCAGGGCCTCGGCTACAACATCGGCGTGGACGGGGGAGTCGATTTCAAGACTGCGGCCGAGTGCGCGCGCGTCGGAGCCGATACGTTCATCAGCGGCACCACCCTCTTTGGCCGGCCCAACCTCGGCGCGGCGGTAAAGAAGATGCGCAAAATCGTGGAACTGTCATTTGACAGGCGGGAACTGCATCCGATATTGACTTGAAAGGTAACAAATTAACAGATGACCAAGCGCAGTCATCCTGGACGAAAGGAACTTTATGGAAGCCAGACACGGTAACACTCTCACCGAATCGCCGAGCGAAGCCGCCGTCCGAACCGAGGTCACCGAACGATTGGTCGATGATCTCAAAGCGGTGATCCAGCGCGCGCAGGAAAAAGCGGTCCAGCGTGCCAAAGCCGCTGACAAAGTGATTCGCGAGCGTCCTTATCAGACCATTGGCCTGGCCTTTGGCCTGGGCCTGCTTATCGGCATTCTTATCCGGCGTAAATAGCGCGCCGCCGCACAGGCCGGCTCCGCGGCGGGTTCTGCCGTCGCACGGGGTTGCCTGGCCGTGAATTACCGCTGCGGTCGGTTGGAAACCGGCTGGGCCGTGGGGTGCGCATGAGTTCCGGAACGGGGTGGCCAGTGGCGGCCTCGTGACTGCCGCCGGGGCAGCATGATCGTCATGCCGCCGACTTCACCGAGGACGGTTGACGAACCTCCCCGGTGGGGGGCGTATCTTGCCGGTACCACCAAAACCACGGGACACACGAAGGAACGGACCGCGAACCGTCCCGGTTCGCAGCACGGCCGAGGGCAAGCAGAGCGCTCAATCGCTTCGGTCGTCTTTCCGCATATCTGGCCGCTGCGAACCGGGACGGTTCGCGGTCCGATGGTACCGGCAAGAAGCCCCCCCGGCGGGTGCGAGGCAGTTTTTTGTCGTGCTGCCGCAAGGAACCTGCTCAACTGGGCGCACCTTTGTGCTTGCCCTTGGCGGGAAAGCCAAGGTGTCTTGGCCACAAACTATGAGCATAATATTCGGGACGGACGGCTGGAGGGCGGTCATTGCCGAAGAGTTTACCTTTGGAAATGTCGAGCGCGTCGCCCAGGCGACGGCCGACTACTGGACCGCGAACCCTGTGGCCAGCACGGAAAACAGGGTCATCGTCGGGTATGACCGGCGCTTCCTCTCAGACGCATTCGGGCGGCGCGCGGCTGAAGTTTTCGCCGGAAACGGGTTCCACGTGGTCCTAACGCCCTGTCCGACGCCCACTCCGTCGGTTTCTTATGCGGTGAAAGATCAGCGTGCCATCGGCGGCGTGATGATCACCGCCAGCCACAATCCCCCCATTTTCAACGGCTTCAAGCTTAAGTCCCATTTCGGCGGTTCGTCCGAACCATCCACCTGCCAGGCGGTCGAGAAGCTGCTGGATCACAGTCCGGTCAGGGTCAAAGCCCTGGCGGAGGGTGTCAAAGCCAAGCAGATCAGGATCAAGGATGTCCGGCCCGCCCACTACGCCGCCCTCAAACGGCTGGTGGACTTCAAGCTCATCGCCAGGTCCAGGCTGCGGTTTGCCCACGAAGCGTTGTTCGGCGTGGGCGCAGGCTGCTTCGAGGAATTGCTGGCGGGCACCACCTGCCGGGTGACGACTTTGAACGGTCAGCAGGACGTGCTTTTCGGCGGCATTAACCCGGAGCCGGTGCAGCAGAACTACGGGCGCAGTTCCGCGTTTCTTAAGAAGCATCCGCACGATATTTGCCTCGTCACCGATGGCGACGCCGACCGCGTCGGCGGCATGGATGGGCGTGGCCATTATCTCACCACCCACCAGCTCATTTGCCTGTTGCTGCATCATTTCGTCGTCAACCGGCAGGGCAGGGGACGGGTCGTCAAAGCGCTGACCACGACCTCCATGGTGGATAAAATGTGCGCGGCGTTCGGACTCGAACTGACCGAGACCGGCGTCGGCTTCAAGTACATCGCCGCGGAAATGATCAAGGGCGGCGTTTTGCTGGGGGTCGAAGAGAGCGGCGGGATCGGGTTCCCTGGCCACATCCCCGAACGCGACGGCATCGCTGCCGGCCTGTTTCTCCTTGAGTTGCTGGCCACCGAGCGGGTCTCAGTCAACAAGCTCATCGCCAACCTGGTGAAGCAATTCGGGCCGCACCACTATGGGCGCCTCGATACGCGTTTCCCGCTCGACAAACGCGCCGCGCTAATGGAATTCCTGCGCCAGAACCCACCCGCCAGATTGCTGCGCTCGCCGCTGGCCGACATGAAGACTTACGACGGCGTAAAGTTCATCGCTCAGGACAGCTCGTGGCTGATGCTGCGCGCCTCGGGCACCGAACCCATTCTGCGCATTTATACGGAAGCGAAATCCGATGCCGACGTGCGCCACTTGCTCAAGGTCGGAGTGCGCCTGACTCGGCAGGTTTTCCCCTCCTAATCTTAATCGTAATCTTAATCGGTTCATGGCTCATGAGCAGGTCCGAAAGAAACGAGCGGCTTTCCATGAACCTCCCCTCTCCCGGCCTTCGGCCACCCTCTCCCCGCATCGCGGGGAGAGGGCAGGGAGAGGGGCGCGTCTTGGGAGGTTTATGGTCGGTGAGTATGGCGTCGGCGCCAAGGAGGCTTCCCACAAAAACCATCCTGCCCGATTTGAATTATGGCCCCGCCCGCTATATATTCCAAAAGCAGCAGTTGTCTCACGCAAAGAACGCGAAGCCGCAAGGCTTTAAGAGAATGTCTTTTCCTTTGCGGGCTTTGCGCCTTTGCGTGAGATTTAACTGCGGAATCCAGCATGATGGAGCCTGCAACCAGAGGCGAAGTTTAGATGAGCAATACAGTTTTACGCGCGCTTGCCGCAATTCTGATCGTGGCAGCCACCGCACTATGGCTCGCCACGGGCGCGAACCGCGGCTGGACCAAGACCAGCGTACCGGTCAAGCGGACCGACGAAGTCACTGGCATCACGGTTGACGATTACCAGAAACGCTTCGTTCCGGGCATAGACTTTCTCGGAGCCGCTCTGCTGGGATCAGGCATCCTGGCGGGCGCTTCGTTTCTATTCCGCAAACCACAAACTCCAAACTGACATACACACAATGACGAACTATCCTGAAAAACGCAGTTTAACCAACGCAGGCGCAAAGATGCGGAGACGCAAGAGTTTTATTTCTTACAGTGTGACGTTCTTACAGAACGCCCTTCGGAATTCTGCATTCTGCATTCTGCCTTCTGAATTTCCCATTTCCCTCCTCGCCCTCGCCTGTCTGAGCACCGCCGCGCTGGCCGCGCCCCAGAACTTCGACTTCAAGGACCCGAAAGGGGTGAACAACGCCGTCTTCAAACTCGACGCGCCGCTCGAAGCCATCAACGGCAACGCCACCGGCATCTCCGGCACCGTCACCTTCGACCCGGCGGACCCCGCGGCGGCCAAGGGAAAGATTGTCGTCGCCAGTTCATCTTTGCACGTGGGCAACCCCATGCAGCAGCAACACCTCCTCGGCGAAAAGTGGATGGACGCCGCGAAGTATCCCGAGATTGTGTTCGAGGCCAAGGAACTCAAGAACGTGAAGACCACCGGCGATACCACCACGGCGGACGTGACCGGCGCCTTCACGCTCAAGGGCATCTCAAAAGACATCACGGTGCCCGTGAAATTCACCTTCTTGAAAGACAAGCTCGGTCAGCGCGTTCCGAACCAGAAAGGCGACCTGCTGGTCATCCGCGCCAACTTCAACATCAAGCGCAGCGACTTCGGCATCATGCCCGGTCAAATGGAAGAGAAGGTGTCGGACACTATCGAGCTGACCCTCAGCATCGCTGGCGCCTCGCCGAAGTGAGGCGCGATGCGCCCGGCTCGCTCTAACGCAAGAACTCAGCGGCGGCGGGCCACCGAGCCTCGAATGCAAGCAGGACCCGCCACCGGCCGTCCGCTGGAGTGACCTCGTCAGACAGCAGCTTTCTCCTTGTAACTTTCGAGTCGCTTCTTCGCCTGTTCGAGGGATGCCCTTTCGTCGGACTTTTCCTCATAGATTCCGAGGTCTTGCCGGATGGCGTGCCTCAGCCCATGGAAGGCCCGCCAGATTTCGAGCGGATCCTTACTACTCAGGTCCCTGGCCGTGAAGAACGCGCCCTTCGCTGTCGCTGGGTCGCCCACTGAGCCGGCGATCAGAAGGCCACCACCCTGTTTGTAGTACCAGTCCTGTAGTCGTTGTTGTGCTTCGGGCAGCCTGCTGACGATTTTATCGGGTGGATTGCGCGTGGAAATAGGTTCCAGGCATTTCCACAGCTCCACATAGGCGCGAACCTTGGCGTCTTCCGCTTGCGCTGAATGATGCCACGAGGCGAGGAGTTTCACTTCTTCGAGGAGCTGCCCACGCCGCACGTTGACGTACGAGATAACAGTACCTGCGACTGCACCGAAGAATCCGGCAGAGGCCGAGATGACGGCGTTGAGCGTTGTTTGATCCATAGTCATTCCAGCATATTTGTTCCACTGTCTAACCACTGATTAACAGCTCATTTTGACCTGATAGGTTCATATTGGACTGTTTCCAGGTCAGAGTCGAGCCGGGGTGGAACCTTCCGCCCCGGCCCGGAAGCTGCGCGCTTTAACCCCCGACCGCCACGCTGACGGGCTGGCTCCACTGCCCGACTTGCGCGTCGTCCGCGCGATAGATCGCCTTGTAACTCCAGACCGTCTTGGCCGCGGGGAACGGCTGCGTGTCCACGTAGTTCGGCGTCGTGTCCACCGTCAGCAGCACGAAGCCCTTGCCGTCGCCGCGGTCCACCTGGATTTCGCAGCCCGAGAGCCACGCCCCAATCCCGTCGTAGCCCCACCCGATTTACACCGCCCCGCCCGACACCTTGGCCGTGATGACCGGCTCGACCGCGCTCAAATCCGGCCCGCTGGCGACGCTGCCGATGATCCCCAAACCCTCGCCGATGGCGCCGACTTGGAATCAGTATTGCGTCCCGCTGACCAGGCCGGTGACCGTGCAGCTTGAGGCTTTGCCGACGTAGCATTGTTATTTCCTGTGGCGATAATTAGCGAACCCACCGGGCCTGTCAAAGGGTATTATACGAAACTTAAGGAAATTGCCGCTGCCGAGGGGACGGACGCCGGGTTCGGCCCGGAAAGCGGCGTTTGCGACCCGTCCGCCGCCGGTTTCGTGCTGGGAACCGCGGGACTGAGTCCTGCTGGCGGCTTCGCCCTCAGCCGAGGATAGAACTCCCTCTCCTCCATGAAATGGAAGAGGGCAGGGGAGAGGAGGCACGATTGGGTCGAAGCAGGTGCGATATTCCACCAAATCGGACCACCGTCTTCCCGGCCCTCTCCCGCTCCTTCGTCGCGGGAGAGGGAGAAGACCTCGGGGGCAGGGCGCGGATACGCCCGGAAGCCAATGGGTCCAACTCTCTGCTTGACAGTGTGATAGAAATAGTGTAAGCACCCCCCTAGCCTTGTGGTCCGCCCAGGCCACGGCGCCAGCGACCCTCACTCAGAAGGGTTCTGGCAGCGTCGAACCCGACACGACTACCGGCGCAGGGGCAGAAAACACCCCTGCGCCCCCTCGTGCGGGCGGCACGGTGAACAGGTTTTGCGTTGTCAACTCCGGTGTCGGTCTGATACAGGTCTGTTGATGTTCTCATTACCATGCACAGTGCCGCCCGTCGTAGTCTTCGTGCCTTCGGTTGCCCACGAGGTCTGTCCAAATATGGCGCAAGCTATTGTGCCTGTTTACCTTACAGGAAATAGTGCATCTTCGAGCTGGAAGTAGTATGACACGCTTTTGTAGCGGGGTAGGGGACCCGATCAATTTATGGCAAGCAAGCAACCGTTCAACCGACTGGCAGATAGTTCTCCCGAAACAGGCGTTCTTCCGGTAACGCGGCGCGCAGCGGACGGCCCACCCGGCCTTTTGCCGTGTCTGGTGCTGACGCTCGCTTGCGCCCTGGTTGCCCTCGCCCTCGGCTGCTCGGCCCAATCAGGGTCGTCCACGGCGTCGGCGAGCCGCCCGCGCACCTACACCAATCCGGTTTACCGCGGCAACATGCCCGACCCATCCGTGATTCGTTACCAGGGGTTCTATTATGCGTTCGGGACGACCGGTAACGAGCGCACGCCGGATGGCCGTATCTTCACGGCCTTGCGTTCCCGGAATCTGGTCGAGTGGAAAACTCTTGGCGGCGCTTTGGTTCCCCCCTCGCCCAATGGCCATGTCCAATACTGGGCGCCCGAGGTCACCTTTCACCAGGGCACGTTTTACCTCTACTACGCCCTCGGCGGCCTCGAGCCGGAGAAATTCGAGTTGCGCGTCGCTACCAGCCGCCTGCCGGAAGGGCCTTACCTGGACACCGGCCACAAGCTGGTGGATTGCGAGTCGAACCGGTTCACGATAGACCCCTTCCCGTTTCGGGATGACGACGGGCAATGGTATTTCTTTTACGCGCGCAACTTCACCAACTCGGCGCCGGGAGTTCACCCGGGCACGGCCATTGTCGTTGATCGCCTGCTCGACATGACCCGCCTGGCGGGCGATTGCCACGTCGTCCTGCGCGCGCGCTACGACTGGACCCTTTACGAGGCCAACCGCCGCATGGACGTGTATGACGCCACCTTCGACTGGCACACCATCGAAGGGCCGTGCGTGGTCAAGCACGATGGCCGCTACTACTGTTTCTACAGCGGCGCAAACTACCAGACCACCCGCTATGGCATTGATTACGTCGTGGCCGACCACCCGCTCGGGCCTTACACCAACCAGGGCGACCACGCCCGTGTCCTTCACAGCGTTGCCGGCAAGGTCCGCGGGCCGGGACATCATTCCATCGTGCCCAGTCCCGATGGCCGCGCGCAATACTTGGTCTATCACGCCTGGGACCCCGCCATGCAGGTGCGCTGGATGTGCATTGACAAGCTGGTCTGGACGCCCGATGGGCCCCGGGGCGCGGGGCCAACATGGACGGCTCAGCCAGCGCCTTGATTCAGCCTTGCCTGTCCGATGGCGGCCTCACGCAAAGGCGCAAGGGAGCAACGGCGCAGACATTCTTACCAATCACCCATCACCAGTCACCATTCACTTCTTACCGGAATTCCACTTTCACCGTGGCCGGCGCGAACGGCCTGAGCGGGACGGTGACAGTCTTCCCGTGAGAGTCCTGTTTCACTGCGTGCGTCTCGACCAGATCGCAGGTGAAGGTCTCGCGGGCCGGCCTGGGCAAGGTCAGTTTCAGCTTTCCGCCCGCGCCCGCGAAATCGCACACCCTGAACACAAATCCCTTCTCATCCTCCGCCTGCTTGATGGCCAGCAAAGGCAAGCCCGCTGGTTCGACGCCTAACAGGCTCCCCGCCGGGGCCGAAAGCGCCGGCTTTAGCGGACCCCCGCCGCGTTGCGCCACCGCGGGCGAATACATCTCCCAGCCCCGCGCGACCGCCTCGCGTTTCGAGAACCCGCCCCGGGCCGAGGTCAGCGAGAAGCGGAACACCTGCCGCCCGCCCTGCGACGCCTTGTAGTTGGTGTGCCAGTAATTGTTCATCACGTAAGCGAAAACATGGGCGCGCTTCAGCGAGAGCTGGCGCGGCCACGTTGAACCCGTCATGCCGCCGAGGGTGACCAGCGGGCTGTCCAGCGGCGACAGCATCACCGTCGCCTGGCCGTCCGAGGCCGCTAGCCAGCGCTGCACCGCATACCAATCCCGGCAGGCGGAGCTGTGCTGGTCCTTGAGCGGTTCCATGATGGCGTCCGGGTCTTCCACCCACAATCCCCCGCGCTCCACCTCGAACGCAAAGGGGAACGCGATATAGACGGCTTCCTTGGCCGTGGTTTCCTCCTTGTCCAGCTCGCAACGAACGTCCACCCGCTTGAGCCCGTGGTAGAGCCGCACCCGCAAGGTAATCTTCGGAAACTTCTCCCCCGTCGCCTCGCTCACCAACTCGCCGAAGACCGGGCCGTTGGCTTGCGTCACCCGCACGCCGGTTTGCCGGTGATAAGCGAACTTCGGCGCCGGCAAGTCTCTCAGATTCGAATGGACCGCATAACTGCCTTCGCCGCCGCTGACGTAGATGACTTCGCCCAGCCGATACTCGCTTGCCGGGTCAACCAGCTCGCGCCCGGTTTCCTTGTCCAGGATGGACTTGAGCGCGCCGTTGGTGGCGTCGAGGGTGACGCGGTAAAACTCGTTCTCCATCTGGCCGTTGCTGAAGGAGGCGGCGTTTGCGAAAGCTTTGGAATCATCAAAGGACGCGTTGCGATAGCAGCGATAGCCGACGGAAGAGAGGTCAGTGGCGAGGAAACAACTGCCGCCTTCGGGCAGGGCCTGGCAGAGCACGGTCTTTTTGGTCTTCACGTCTTGCACGGCGGATACGGGGAATGACTGCTTGGTGGTGACCAAATCCGTGCGCGGCCACGCGAGCGGATTGAACACCACGAGGTCCGCCGCGGGGATCAGCCCCGCCAGTTTGGCCATGCCCGACTCCAGCAACTGGCCCGAGGTGGCGTCCGCCTGCCTCGCAAAGGAGCTTTTGACTTCCCACTGCTTGACCGTCTGCTCGGCTTTCGGCTCTGAAATGCTGCCCGCCGCGCCCCACGTGTGCTCGTCGTAGAGCAGGATGTTCCGCCACAACTCGTCGAAGTCCGATTTCGGGTAAGGCGCTCCCGCCAGCACCGCTGCCAGCGAATGGAGCATCTCCGCTGTCACCGCCCGCTCCTCGGCTCGCCGGCACAGCGCCGTTTCCCGCGCCGCCGAACCGGCGCCATCTTCCCACCATGTGCCGAAGTCGCCCCGCATGACCGGTATTTTGGCGGCGAAGTTCTGTTCGATGTAGCGGAAGAAATCCTCCGGGCGGCCCAGGATCAACTTGGGGTATTCCCATTGCGCATTCCACTTCTCGACCACTTCCGGCAGCCAGGCCGCCACCGGCTGGTTGTCGAAGAAGGCCCCGTTGAGCAACACGGCATCGTAGGGATAGCCGGCCTTCTCGTAGCTCGCCAGATGGCCAGGCAACTGCTCGCGGGCCTGTTCCATCGAGGAAATCAACCTGCTCGCCATGCCATAGCCCCCGATAATGCTGCTCAGCACCCGTGACCCGTCTGGACCTTCCCAGTAAAAGGGATTCTGCAACCCGTGGGTCGCGTAAGGGGCGCGGTCGCCATTCACCCCCTCGATGAAATACTTGATCCCCGCATGGGCCAGGACCATCGGCAGGCTGCCGACGGCGCTCGGCACGTCATCGAGGATCACCGACGTGAAGTCGAACCCTCCCCGGTTGGCGAGGTTGCGGGCGGGAAGCGTCGCGCGGTTCAGCGCCTCGTGCGAACAAAGCCCAGTGAGCATGTTCCCGAAGAAATCCGACAATCCCATCCGCCCCTCGCGCAGCCGCCGGAAGGCCTCCTCCGCCTTCTCGGGATGCGCCCGCAGGAAAGCGTCGAACTGCCAGTAGGTCTCCAGGTCCCAATTGAAAGACGGATGCCGGTCAATCATCGCCAGCGCCTGCATCGTGTTGTCGGCGTGGCGGGCCATGACGCGCTCCTGCAAGTCCGTGTAGCCGATGTCCGTATGCACCGTCGGGACAATGTACACCCGCCACTTCCGCGTCGGCTGGAGCGCGGTCGTGGCCTTTATCTCCTTGCCGCCCGCTTTGAGCGCCAGCTCAACCATAGTCTTCTGCTCCACGTCGGGCAGCAGGAGGTTCACTTCATTGTGCCCGAACTGCAGGTCCAGCTTCTCCTCGCCGGAGCGGCTGCCCGCCTTCCAGCCAATTGACGCCGCCTCCCGCTCGCTCGCCAGGTTCTCCACCGAAACCTTCACCACCCGCCGCAAGCCTTCCCCGGACCGCTTCAGCCACGGCAGCACGTCGGCGTGGAAGCTCACCGGCTCGGCGGGCGCTGCCGCGCCGCTCTCCAGCCTCACATCGTCATAAAGCGCCCAACTGCCGCTTGCGTTCGCCAGGGTGATGGTATTCTTGCCGGCCTGTAAAAGCGTCGCCGGGAAGGCCTGCTGGCAGGAATAGTTCTTGCCCGCCTTGGGATTGCTCAGGGACTCATCGCCATGACCCCGCGGCAGCCTCACCTTCAGCGACGTGCCGTTGATGCCGATGGTGAGCCCCGGCGGCTCCCAGCCGTGGGTATCCACGAAGTCGAGCACCAGCCGGTAATAGCCGGCGGCCACTTCGGACAGGTCAAACGTGATCTTGAACGTGTGCGCCCGGCTGCCGGCCCATCCGTCGGTCGGCCCCGGGTGAATCCAGGGCCAGTCCTTCTTGGGATCGCTCTGGCCCACTACGAAGTCGGCATCGTGCGGAAAGGTCTGCGCATAAGCCTGGAAATTCCCCGCCAGCGCGAATTCCCGGTAATCCCCGTCCGCCACGCCGATTTGAAACACCGTCACCACCGGCGCCGCCGCCTTGTCCTGTGCCGGAGACGAATAGTTCCAGCCGAGGCACGCCAAACCGAGCCATAAGAGCTTTTTCATACGTTTCGCGCCTTTCTGCCAGCAACGGCCCGCTTTAGCAAGCCGGACTTGGGGTTGCGGGGGGGGAGGGGGGTGGGAGCAACACCGTCGCCCCACCGTCGCACCACCGTCGTACCAATATCGTACCACCATCGTACTACGCTCAAATGAGGATGGGAGGGGGTGAAATGGGCGCGAAAGCGGCCATTGGGGGTATAAGTGTCCAAGAATGGGGCATTTTCGCGGTTTGCGATTGAGGACGGTCAAGGCACAGCGGCCAATATATTGGGATGCCCGTTACGCGCCGGGATGGGCGATCACGTTAAGCCGACAAGAATGTCGGCGCTCCGGCGGGTCCCCCATCGCGTTGGATTCCTTGGCCTCCCCACGAGGGCCGATTAGCGGGCGGGGGCGCAGCTCGATTTCTTGCCAGCCTTTGCCAAAAGCGCCAGAGGACTGGCGCAGTCCAAGACGCTGGCGCGACTAGGAGCACGTGCCTCCCGAAGCCCGCTAGGTTTTGGACTGGGCCAGTCCTCTGGCGCTTTCCGTGGTGCAACAAGCTGAGATGCGCCCAACGGGCGGCGAAGCTCCGGTTCGAGGTGGACCGGTAGCCTTTTGGCGCGCAGGCCAGAATCGTTTTCCCCCGGTCTCCGGGGAATGGCCAGGCGGGCTTGCACGCTGTTGGACCGAACGGGTTTAGTTGCCGCCTCAAGAACCGCAGCACAATCGCGCACCAGCCGTGCCCATTGCCTGCGCAACAACTGCCCTCCACGCCAAAACAGAGCTTGGGTTGTGACGACACCGCGCTAGGGCCTACAGCCCCAACTCCTTCTGGTGCCGCAGTTTCTTCCTGGGTTCCGGGGCCTTCCTGAACGTTTCGAGCAAGCACTGCTCTTGCCAGACGACCGGCGCAGCCATGTCAGAGCGCTCAAGCACATGCTGGGGAATTTCCAGAGCGTCCAACTGCCGCGGCTCCACCTTCAGCGCGCCACTACCGTAGGACTTGCCGACGAATGCCAGGTTGGCGATTGTGTCCGGGTGGTTGAGGGCCTGCCATAGTTTTCGTACGTGCCGCTCGCTTGTGTCCCAGGGATAGACGCACAGGAACCCCGTGAGCGGAACGACTCCAGCACAGTTGAGTAAGAACCTGCAATCTCGACGCCCAAGATATGCAAACAGTAGCGGGGGTTCCTCACGTTGCTCCATTCGGTACCAGGGCGTCCGAGTTTTTATCAAGGCACGCTGAGCCAAGCCTGCCTCTTCGCCACGCTGCAGATAGGCTGACAAGCCCGCTGGCAGCTTCTCCCTTGGCTGGCGGTCAAGATTCAGCAGCCACGTAGGCCGGCCAGCGGCATCCAGATCGTCTAGGCGGCTGCGCGTGACGGTGCCATGGGGGCAGTCGCGGGTCCGTCCGATGGCCCGCCGGAAGAACCGCCTGTCCAAGCCGTATTCCACAATCTGGCTGGAGGTCAGGAAAAAGAACTCATTTGCTCCGGTGGCTATCCCCCGAACAACGCGAGCGAAATCCGAGAGCGGAACGCCACGGCTCCCACTCGGGCGCAGCGGGCGTGACAGGCCGGTGGCGAGAAGCTCAGATGTCTCGCGGATGTGCATGGTCACGGCATCGCCCTCAAGCTCGGCATCAGTACCTCCGTTTAGTCCAAGAGTCCGCATGATTGCCTCGGGGTCCGGCCTGCGCACCCGAAGCCAGGGGACCGTAGCCAGCGGAGCAAGTTTCGAGACCAGGAACACCATGGCGTTCGTGTCAACGGTCGGAAACGGAGCGGCCTCCTCCTCAAACGTAAGCACTGCGTCGAGCCGATACTTGCCGGCTAGACTGCTCCAGACTGCGCGTGAGGAGACTCCTTCGCAGACGTCCGCCGGGAGCAGAAAGGCTAGGCGCCCTCCAGGAGCAAGATGATCGAGGCATTTAAGCAGGAAGAACAAGTGCAAGCCGGCCCGCCCATCCAAGGTAAAGCCAAGGCACCTTTGTGCGAGTAGCTGTAATTCCTCTTTCTGTTTCCCACTTAAGCGATGATGCCGGATGTACGGCGGGTTCGACACGATGGCTGGAAAGGTTGGCACCAGCCGGCTACTGATGAAGTCCCCGATGACTACGGTGTGCAGCTCGGAAGCAGGCAAGCCAAGCGTGTAGCTCTCAGTCAGGGCAGAGCCATGCAACTCAAACCCAGCGAATTCCCCGGCAAATCCAGCCTGCCGGGCAGCCGCGAAGAACGTGCCCGGACCGACCGCCGGGTCAAAGAGGACCCGCGGCCCGCACGCCGTGACCCAGGATGCCATCACCCTGGCAAGCCACGCTGGCGTCCAGAACTGGCCCTTTTCCCGTAGGGCCTCACGTGCCAGTCCACTCGACGGAACCTGCTGCATCGCTCGCCTCCCTTAGTGCCCGGCCCGCCGCAACACCTCCAGCGCTTCCGGCAGTAGCGCGAGCGTGCCTCCACTGAAGCGCACGTATGGCAGGATGTGACCGTTCTTGTCCTCGATGCAGTCCGGCACTAACTTCGGTTCGGCCACGCTCTCGCCCAGCGGATACCCGTGGTGGTAGTAGTGCTTGTAGATCGTCTTGCTGGTCGTCGCTCCACCAGGCGCTTGGAATACTTGAACTGTGGGTTCCGTCACTCCTCCATTCACCAACTCTTCGGCCCGATCGAACGCAATACCGTAAGCTCGGTCGTAAAAGACGTGCCACACATGAATCGGCAATCCGTGCTGCTCCTGCCACGCGCGCAAGGGGGAGCGGTCCTCCTCCTTAATAATTATTGTCGGAAGCACGGCATTCTTCCGCAGGCCGAGCCGCCCGCCGAGTCGCCGCTGCGGTTTCAGCGGTGATCGGAAGTCCGGCATGTTTTGCGCCCGCCACAGGCTGTTCTCACACTCCACCGCCAGTACTGCGGCCCGCACTAGGCGAGCCACTCGCTCATCCGCTTCCGGCGTGAAGGGCAACTCAGCAGGACCACCTAGCGCCTTTATCTCCCGCTCGACCTTCTCCGCTGACCCTTGCGGAAAGATAAGCAGGTCGGGCCGCTTGATGTCGCCTAATCCCGCCGCCTCAAGTCGCTCGAAATAGAGTTCGAAGGCCCGTACATCTTCTGTTGGTGCTGTCCCGCTGGGTCCATAGGGAATGGCGAAGAACTCGCGGGTTGCTTTAACGGCGTCAATGAGCCGCTGCTCGCTCCACACACCCTGCGACCAGCGCATCAGAAAGTCGCTTCCACGAAGGCGGCGCGGGTTCAAGAGGAAGTCTTGCCATGGCAGCAGCGGTGGGCTCGTCAGGAGTTCTTCCAGAAAGACCTCGCCGACAGCGAGTTCGTCGTCAAATCGGGTGTTGCGAGGGCGCTTGTGCATATCGGCCCAAGTTTTCCCACAGCGGGCGCAGAAGGTCCAGACATTTCTCCGGCAGTGGCCGTCGCCTCGGCCCAAAGTCGCTTGCCCAACTCCCGCCCCTTTCCTCTCCCCCTCTGCAATAGACGGTTCTCTTTTGCCAAGAAAGCGAGAGCGGCTATACGTTGCTCTACGTCACTCTACACCCGTTCGCAATCTCGTGTTTGCGCCGTTCGGTCGCACGATGGGGACATTCCGCCCCGCGATATTCTCTGGAATTGGGCTTGTTCCTGACAACGCCGCAGGCGTGAAATCTTTGTAGAACCAAGACAGAAAAAGATTCTCAAGCTCCGTCAGGAGCGGCATCTTCGGTTCATGGCAAACACCTGCACGCAAATGATTTCCCGAATAGGCCGCCCCGACGGGGCT
>JBEKJO010000022.1:0-47180 GCA_050011195.1 Verrucomicrobiota bacterium
TGCAGGGCAAGTGCATTGCTTGTCTGCCACGACCCCGAAATGGAAATTGGCAAGCCGCCCTGGTGCTGCCCCAGGCAAGCTGAGTTTTGGAGACTCTGCTGCACAGGCTGGTGCGCGGCTTAAGATGGAAATTGGTGCGGCTGCCGGGAGTTGCACCCGGACATCCTCCGTGGCGGGGAGACATTCTCGTCTGTTAAATCACAGCCGCAGGAAAGTAAAGGGGCCGGGAGCGTTTTTGGTTCACACTCCCGGCCCGCGCCATTTCAACAAAGAACAAACACCTCTTGCTATCTAGTTTCAGATACCAACCCACGGTTTCACGGTGGTTCTTTCGGTGTTTTGGGCACACCTCCTGCGAAGCCCTTAAATTGTAAAATCCGGCTTAATTCATCCGGCGCGCATCTGTGGCGACCAGCCCCTATCCGGGCCGGTGGAGAACCTCGGCTCTCCCGCGCCTTTCTATGTCTTGTGCCAGGTGACATCGTCTAGATGCCGTCTTCGTTTCGTATCACAGTGCTGTGCCTTTCTTTTGGAGTTTTGCTTCAGTCTTGCATGGGCAATAAAAAACCCTGCTTCCGTCGCGGTAAGCAGGGTTAAAAATCCTATGGATCCTATGATCGCATCACCTGCCTACCAAAAGTCTATCGGGGTTGCTATACCCGGCCCGATGTTGTTTCAGGCCTGACAATAGACTCCGGCTGAACATCCAGCCGACGACTGGCCGTTCACGACGTGTCGCTCTCGCGAGCGGCCTCGCCGGCCCTATCGTTGCTAAAATGTTCATACAGGTGTTCATCGAACTTGCCGCAAGATTACTACATGCACCCTAATCTTGTCCACTTATATTTTTAGGGGTGCGCATATCTCAAATTTAAATATCTGGATTGGTTGATGCGTTGTTGCAGTTTGGCTCAAGTCGTTCAAACCGGTGAAGAAGTCCGGAGTAGCCCCTCTCTGCTAATCCGAGTCTTGTCCGTCCGGCAATTCAAAGCACGCTGCGTGATAGCGACTGATAACGCGAATTTCCAAAACGGGTCCGGCCTTCGGAAGTCTTATAATGGAGGCATGATTGCGAACATCGTGTGGTTGAGTTTGGCGAAGGCTGCAGAGTATCTGGACGTCTCGAAGGACACGGTGCTGCGCAGGGCGGTGGAGTGGACTGACGAACCGGTGCCTGGGAAAGTGCGGACAAAATATCTGGTCCTTGGTGCCGATACGCGTCAGGACCGCAGGTATTATTTGCCTGACTTGGAGCGATGGCTTTCCGCCAGGGCCCAGACAACTCGCGGGCATATTAAAGGCCACTTCGCGCCTGCATAACGGAATTGGCGGAATAGCACTGCCCGTCCACAAGCGCTTTTTCGGAGGATAGCCAACGGTTGACGCTATCGCAATTTGTCAGCCAAAAGTTTGGAGGAATACTCAGGAAGGATCACTGCTGTCCAAATTAGACAGGTTTGGGCCATCTGAGGGCTGATTTCATTCGAAAAATGCGGTGCCGCAAGCCATCTTCGTTTTCAGGCCTCCCGATGCTGTCCAAATTGGCAGGGGTTCGCGGGCATCGAGCGGGATTGTGCCGGGAAGCTCAAAACGTCGAAAAACCAGTGGTTTTGGCGGCCCAACGGGGCTGCCGCCCGGGCAGAGCCGGTCACCCGCCTGCGCGATGCTGTCCAAAATGGGAACTCCGGCGAGCTAATTTGGACAAGAGTGAGGAAGGATATGCTCTTTGATTTTGGTCGAGATGTATTCTACGACGGTCGGTGGCGCGTTCACGTGCGACGCCCAGTGAAATGCAGAGCGGCAGATTAAGCGAATAAACTCCCAATAATGCTGCTCAACTTTCGTCCCGATTTTAGAGAGCCAGAGTGCGCGGGCGGAAAGGAACAAATTAAGGAATTCTGTCTTCTCCACTTCGGGATCGTTCGTGGGGGTAAAGACTGATAGAGGCCAGAGGATTTCCGCCCTGTGAGATTCGTTGCATGGAACCAACAGGCATTTGGCGTTTCCGTGTGCGTGTTCTGCAACTATGGGACTGCAGAACAGACGAGGGCCTTTACCCGATTTTTCGAGCCCTACGGCCTCGACAACAGCCGAGCCAAACGCAACCGCAGCGCACTTCGGCCAGTTGTCTCGAATCATCGGAAGCGTAGCCACCTCTACCTTACCGAAGCTCACTCCCCCTCGCCAGAGAGCCGGAAACCAGTTGGCCTTGGCCTCTGAGACCCCTGAAGGAGAAAGAGTTTTCATGTTCTGAACGGTGGGAGTCGCTGGCTCGTCAGGATGGGCAAACGCGTGCCCCTCCAACATAAACGCGTCCACAAGGAAAGTGGAAAGTTGCTCTACGAAGAGCTCCAGATTGTTGCCGACAATGACGATCGAATCGCTCATTGGCAAAAAGTGCAGAAACGAGTCCACTGCGTGGCGATGCGCGAGTTCTCTGCTGCCAGGATCAGAGTATTTTTCCGGTGGATGATGTAGCTGGTCTTCCAGCCGAATAAGGGTTGTAGTGTGAGCGCCGAGGAGCTCGCTTGCCGCGGCGATGTCCGTCGTCACATATTCTGAAAAACCAAGCACATCTAGAAACGCGACAATCGCTTCCATGCCGCGAGAATGGAAGCAAGTCTGGCCATGGTCAACTCTCCAATAGCCCAGATCCGATATAGTGCCCGAGTTAATCCACATACGCCGATAACCAGCGAGGAGAATTTGGACAGCAGCCGCACAATACGGCACAGCGATTCTTCAACACTTTCCAGCAAGTCCCTTCAGAGCATTTGCGTCGGTTGGTACTCCACGCTTACTCCTCCTGCTGATGGGATTCGCCTCTTCGACCTCAAATTTCCAGCCGTTCTCCTGCGGTTTGGCCCACGCTGGTTTCCTTGTGGGGAGCCAGCTCATGTTTGGTCCCCCGCCGGCTCTCCAACTCTCGGGCACTCCGCCGTAGGTTGAGCGAATGCAGGCCCCGTTACTCGAATGGCCCAGTTCGAATGCGATTTGCTCATCCGATGCGCCTTGGCTTCTGCGGACCAACACATAAAAAGCCCGCAGTCCGTGCGGACGGACCCTTCGCGGGAGCTTTTTCTCAACCCTGCGAAGCGCATGAGCCAACGCTCCCTTCCCAACCGGACCGCCGCAGTGAGAGGGGAAGAACGAACGGGAATTCGGGAAAGCAGCGGCTTTCCATTCTGCATGGGCCTTGAGAAGTTCCTGAAGGCCTGCGTGGCTGTTGCAATATGGATTGATGGCGTGCTGATTCTTGCACCGCCAGACTTTCAGGAATCTCCCGTCTTCCGTTGTCTCTCCAAATTCTTCTTCGCCGAGACGCAGAGCTTCTGATGTTCGCAGACCAGTGTACGCCTCAAAAAGCATCTGGAACCCCAACACGACGCTATGCATGTGCTCGAACAAGATCGCGGCTGCTGCATGCAGTTCGTCAGCGTTTTGAGGCATGAAGTCCCGGCAGTGCTTGATTTCCGAGGATCGCTGGTACTTTGGACGCTGGGCAAGCGGGTTGAGCTTGATCAACTCGGAGCGAGCGGCCCACCGGCAGGCGTTGTTTAACGTGTTCAATTCGCGGTCCACTTGCCTGTTTCCCAGGCCGTGCCGAAAGCCCTGATCGTTTCTCCACGAGTGATAACGATCGCAAGCCGCAGGCCCGGCAGAATCAACCGGAATGCTGTCCCAAAATTGCAGCAGTGTTTTGCAATGATTCTTCTCGCTTTCCAGGGTCGGGCCGATTCGGAGCGCTTTGTGCTTATCGGGGTAGCCGTCGTCCTCGTATTTTCGGATGACCTGCCCCATCGTCGGCCCTGTCTGAACATGCGCGGTCGAGGTGGATTGTTCCGTCACTGCGGCTGGCAGACCTGCGGCCCGCTTGTGGTGCGTCTCCTTTGCCAGTTTGAGGTTTTCAGTTCTCAGGCATTCCCAAGTGCGTTTTCCGCCGACCCAAGGCCTCCAGTACAGCTTTTTCGAGGGGATATGGCGGTAGATTCCATCCGCTTCTCGATTCCATTTTTTCGTGCCCATTTGATTTCATTATAGGCACTCTCGGCAGGCTTTTTCCCGGCCTACTGGTATAAGAACTGGTATAATCCAGCTCTTCGCATTAAGGAGGGAAAGTGCGTTTCAGCCTTTATTTATGCTGGCGCGCCCGCTGGGACTCGAACCCAGGACCCTCTGCTTAGAAGGCAGATGCTCTATCCAACTGAGCTACGGGCGCAACCAGTTAATATTCAATCACTTGCAAATAATGATACAAGGCCGTTGACAGGGCATTATATACTAGGGGACAATACTGCCTGAATGAACGAGACAACAGGCCAGCCAGAGACTGGCGATCAGAGCAAAACCTGGCAGTCAACCCAGTATGTGAATGTTGTCCGGCACGTTCCATCACGCATTTACTATGCCCGACTCCAGGTTAAAGGCAAGCTCATCTGGCGCTCGCTGTAAACCGAAAAAACCTCAATCGCCAAGCTCAAGCTCGCCGATGTTGAAGCCGAGGAGCACAAGAAGGCGGAGGTGGGGGTATGAGAGAGCCAAAGACAAAATCCTGGCCCAGGATTGCATCGACGCCTATCGCCAGAAGCAATTCCGACCGGCCAAGCCCCGCAATCAGAAGGATGTTAAGCCGCTCAAACCGGCAGCCATCGCTTATTACGAGCAACGCCTCGATGCGCTGCTGGACTTGGAGACCGGCCGGATCGTGTGGGTGGGCCACGGTCGAGGGCAGGCGGCGCTGGGGAAGTTCTGGCGGCGGTTGCGCTTGAGCCGGGCTAAGATTCAAGCGGTGGCGATGGATATGAGCGGCGCCTATTGGGCGGCGGTCTTGGAGCATCTGCCTGGGGCGGCGGTGGTGTTCGACCGGTTTCACATCACGAAGCTCATGAACGAGAAACTGGACGAATTGCGGCGGGTGCGGGTGCGGGAGGCGACCGGGACGATGCGCCAGACCATCAAGGGCACGCGCTACTTGTTGCTGACGCGCGCGGCCAACTTGGAGCAAGAAAAGTTGCCCAAACTGGAGGACGCCCTGAAGCTCAACCACCCTCTCTCCCAAGCCTACTACCTCAAAGAGGAACTCGGCCTGCTATGGGAACAACCCTCCCGAGTGGCGATGGAGGACTTCCTGCGCCAATGGTGTGCCCGGGCGATGGAAACCGGCATCGCCCTGCTGCGGCAGATGGCCAAGACGCTCTTGCTCCACGCCAGCGGTATTCTCAGTTGGTGGGAACACCGGCTCAGCAGCGGCAAGATGGAAGGGGTCAACAACAAGATCAAGACCCTCACCCGCCAAGCCTATGGCTATCGAGACGAAGCCTTCTTCATCCTCAAACTCCTCGCCCTGCATCAAGCCAGGATCAAACTTCTCGGATGAACCCAAAAGTGTCCGCTATTAGCCAGGTTTATTTTATGGCGTGGAAAAGACCTTCCTCTGGAAGGGGGAAGGTGTGCGGGACAGTTGAACCAACGCAAGTGCGCAAAGGTGCAAAGACGCAGCGCGGCGAAGCCGCAACCAAAGTGATTGGTGATTGGTGACTGGTGATTGGGGAATCAGCCCGCTGCGTTCGCACAAGAAATCTTGCCAAGAATGCGAGAAGTTTCGACATAGCACTGTAACGATCTTGGGTGAGCCGCAACCAACCCGTTGGTCCCAAAGCGCTGCAAGCCCTTTGGGAAATGGCCGCCGGGGATTGCCTTCCGGCGGCGACCCGGCTAGGCTCAGCGCATGGGCACGCTTTATTATGGCGACAATCTAGACATCCTGCGGCGGTATCTGAAGGACGAAAGCGTTGATCTGGTCTATCTGGACCCGCCCTTCAACTCGGCCCAAAACTACAACGCCTTCTTCCACGAGAAGGACGGCACCGATGCCGCCAGCCAGATTCAATCCTTCGAGGACACGTGGCACTGGAACGTCGAGAGCGAGAGAGCCTGCAAGGAGCTTGCTAAGCAGCCCGGCAAGGTGAGCGAAGTCATGCAGGCGTTCCGCACTTTCCTCGGTCAAAACGACATGATGACTGAGCCGAGTTGCCGATTGACTCGCCGCGCGAACAAGGCCGCGTTCCTCTTCGTCCTGCTGCCGCGGCTCGCCCTGGCCGTGACGCTGCCGTCGGTGCCGGCGCCGCGCCAGCCGGTGACCAACGTTTATCATAGCGTAGTGGTCGTCGATGATTACCAGTGGCTCGAGGAAGCGTCGGCCCCAGCGGTGCGCGAGTGGACGCGCCGGGAAAACGAGCGGACGCGTGGTTATCTGGCGCGGTTGCCGTTCCGCGAGGGGATCGCGGAGCAACTGAAGCAATTGCGCGGGGAAGAATCGGCCCGCTATTTTGATTTGCAGGAGAGGAAAGGGCGGATTTTTGCGCTGCGGTTCAAGCCGCCGGCGCAACAGCCGGTGCTGGTCCGCCTCTCGTCGCTGGAAGCGCCGGCGCTGTGGCGGACCGTTTTTGATCCCAACGCGTATAACACGAACGGCACGACGGCCATTGATTGGTACGTGCCGTCGCCTGACGGGCGGGTGGTTGCCGTTTCGTTATCCGAGGGCGGCAGCGAGCAGGGCACGCTGCACTTCTTCGAGGTGGAGGCCGGCAGGAAGCTGGCGGACGAAATCCCGCGCGTGCAGTATCCCACCGGCGGCGGCAGCGCAGCGTGGACGGCGGACGGTTCGGGCATCCTTTACACGCGCTACCCGCATCCGGGGGAACGTCCGGCAGCCGATAGCAATTTCTACCAGCAAGTGTGGTTTCACCGGCTCGGCAGGCCGGTCGCGGAGGACCAATACTCGATCGGCAAAGATTTCCCGCGCATTGCGGAGATCGAGCTGGAAGCCAGCGCGGACGGCCAACGGGTTTTGGCGGCGGTGGCCAACGGCGATGGCGGGGACTTCGCTCACTACCTGCGTGATGCTGCGGGCCAATGGCAGCAAGTGACGCGTTTCGAGGACGGCATCAAGCAGGTGAAATTCGGGCGCGACGGCGCGCTCTACCTGCTTTCGCGCAAGAACGCCCCGCGTGGGAAGGTGCTGCGCCTGTCGCTGGGTGCGCTCGAGCTGGCGAAGGCCACGGTGGCCGCGCCGGAGAGGCAGGGTGTGGTGCAGGAGTTCGCGCCGTGCGACAACGGGCTCTATGTGGCCGATCTCCAGGGCGGTCCGTCGGCGCTGTTCTATTACCGGCGCGGCAGCACCCGGCCCCGCGAAATCGCCGTCCTGCCGGTGTCAGCGGTGTCGGGGCTGGACTCGTGGCAGGGTGACGAGCTGGTGTTTGGGAACGTTGGCTATCTGAAACCGTTCGCCTGGTTCACCGGCGACCCGGCGGCCAAGGCCGTCCACCGCACCGCGCTTTATATGACTTCGCCCGTGGATTTCGATGACATCGAGGTCGTGCGCGAATTCGCGACCTCGAAAGACGGCACGAAGGTGCCCCTGAACATCCTGCACAGGAAGGGGCTTAAGCGCGATGGCCGGAACCCGACATTGCTATATGGCTATGGCGGTTACGGCGTCAGTCTCACGCCCGCCTTCGACTCGGCCCGGCGCATCTGGTTTGATGCGGGCGGGGTGTATGCGGTCGCGAATTTGCGCGGCGGGGGCGAATATGGCGAGCAATGGCACAAGGCCGGCAACCTGACGCACAAGCAGCAGGTGTTCGATGATTTCATCGCGGCGGCGGAGCACCTGATCAAACGCCGGTACACGGACTCGTCGAAGTTGGCGGTGGAGGGCGCCAGCAACGGCGGGCTGCTGATGGGCGCGTTCCTGACCCAGCGGCCAGACCTGGCCCGCGCCGTCGTTGCCCGCGTGGGCATCTACGACATGCTGCGCGTGGAGTTGGATCCGAACGGCCAGTTCAACATCACTGAATTCGGCACAGTGAATGACCCGGAGCAGTTCAAGGCGCTTTACGCCTATTCCCCTTACCACCACGTGCGCGACGGCGCGAAGTATCCGGCGGTGCTGCTGACCACCGGCGAGAATGACGGGCGCGTCAATCCGGCTCAATCCCGGAAGATGGCCGCCCGCCTGCAAGCTGCGACCGCGTCAGACCGGCCAGTCCTTTTGCGCAGCACCGCCAGCGCCGGCCACGGCATCGGCACGGCCCTTAAGGAGAGAATTGCCGAGCAAGCCGACGCGCTGGCCTTCCTGTTCGATCAACTCGGCGTGGACGCCTCAAGGTGGGCGTTTCAGTAAGGCATTCTCGAAGAATTTCCCCCCCCGGTTGTCGCGCTGCTCGCCTGACCCGGACGACTGGTTAAGCACGCTCCGCGTTCCAAAAGTGGCCCTTATCTTGCTGCCACTACAAGGCTGGATAGGGTCCCTTTTGACGAAATCATGCACTAAAATGAACTGGAAACGATGTCTTGCCGGAGTTGGGGCGCTGCTCTTCGCCTCGTCAGCCGAGGCCCAAACCAATTTCACGCCGGTATTTCAATTTGCCGTCTTCTACAACAGCCTGCTGGAATTCACGTTGTGCCCGCCCTTTACCTTCAACGGCCCCACGCACGCCAATGCCAACATCTATACCGGCAGCCTCGACCCGCTCACCTTTAACGGCCTGGTCACCACCACCGGCACGATTTCCTCTCCCGCCTGGGATAGCGAACAGCCCAGCGATTATACCGCCGCCGTCAATTACAACGCCGGCTACAGCACCAACTGCCAGGCCCTGACGCTGTCCATCGGCACCACCAATTACGCCTCGATCCTCAGCCAGTCCACGAATTCCTCCTCCCTCTATTACAACGCGGCCAATCTGGTCCTGTTGGTCAGCAATTCGACCATTTCGCTCACCCTCCAGAGTTCGTCTGCCGATCCGCAGCCCACCAACATCACCGCCTGTTATTACCCCACCAACTCAAGCCCCACCAACTACGTCCAGGTTGCCACCAATTTCCCTTTCCTCACCATCACCAACACCTTCACGGATCAGCGGGAAAACAACGACCTGGTCAAGGTCACCGACATTAACGTCGGCGTCTTGAGCGAATGGCTGACTACAAATAAGGCCGCCACCGCCAAATTCCCCACCACAGCCGGCGTGTACGCCATCAGCAATGTCCCCAACGTTCTCTACGTGGCGGACAATCGCACCTATAGCCCCGGCCAGCTAACGGCGGTCCGGCTCAAGAATGGCGCGACCATTCCCTATAACCCGGTCATCATCACCGGCAGCCCCAACCCCAGCGGGTTCACGGTGGCGACGCCCAATCCCCTTTACGTTTGGGGCAACTACAATTGTCCGAACCCCGCTTACGCGGGCACCACCAACACGACCACGGTCTTTCCCGCTTCGCTGGTGTCCGACGCCCTGACCATCCTGTCGCCGAACTGGGTGGACTCGCAGAGCAGCATCCCTTTGGGGAGCTTCGGCAAGAACGCGGCCACCTCCGACACCGTCAACGCCGCCATTCTCACGGGCAGCGTCCCTTCCACCGGCCCCGCCATGACCCAATACAGCGGCGGGATCATGAACCTGCCGCGCCTGCTCGAGAATTGGGGCAACGGCGGTGCGGTGACCCTCACACTCAACACCTCGCTCGTCAACCTTTTCGCCAGCAGCCGGGCCACGAACCAGTGGCAGACGCCCGGCGTTTATTATTACGCGCCGACGCGCCAGTTCAGTTTCTGCCAGAACTTCTTGAATTCCTTCCAACTGCCGCCGGGCACGCCGTTGCTCGGCCCAACATGCCCCGTTATCACGGTCCCACCTCAAAGCCAAACAGTGTCCGCCGGCCAGACGGCCATGTTTAACGTTGGGGCCACGGGCTACCCGCCACTGAGTTACCAATGGCAATTCAACGGGACGAATATTCCGAACGCCACCAACATCACCTGGACCAACAGCACCTTGACCATCACCATGACCATCACCAACGCCAGCGCCAGCAACGCCGGGCTGTACTCGGTCGTGGTGACAGACGGTTTCGGGAACCAGACCAGTTTCAATGCTGCGCTGACGGTGAACATTCCTCCCGCGATTAGCCTGGAGCCGCAGAACCTCGCCGTGCTCGCCGGCCAAAACGCGGCGTTCACCGTCTCGGCGACCGGAACCGAGCCCTTGTTCTACCAATGGCAATTCTATAGGCAATTCAATGGCATCAATCTCGCTGGTGAGACCAATGCCACCCTGCAGTTGAGTAACGCGACAGCCGACCAGGTCGGTTGGTATGTCGTTACCGTCACGAACATGGCTGGCATGGTCACGAGCACGCCGGCACGTCTGATGGTCTATACCACCGCGGCGGCCGTCCTCAATGTCCCGTCCTCCTCAACCGGCGGGCAGTTCCAGTTCAGCATTACCGGTGTGCCCGGTTTCAATTACGCCATCGAGGCCTCCACCAACATGGTGGACTGGATGCCGCTCGCTACGAACATGTCGCCTTTCACCTTCGTGGACGGCGATGCGACAAACTTCCCGGCGCGGTATTACCGCTCCGTCTATCTGCCCTAAACCCCTCCCTCCGGACCACATAAGAGCTCAAGCTTCGGATTTGGGCGCGCTCACCATTTCTCATGGCGGACGTAGTCCGGGTTGTAGCGTGTGCGGGGGGCGGGTTGTTCGCCTGGCTGGCCGAGCGAGATCGCCGCCACCGGAACGAATGAAGCCGGCAGCGACAACAATTCTTTCACCTGTTTGAGCAGAGATTCGGCGGGGTGAATCCCCACCCAGCAGGCGCCCAGGCCCTGCGCGTGCGCGGCGAGCAGCAGGTTCTCGATGGCCGCCGAACAATCCTGCAAGAGATAGCTGATCTGCCGCTCGAAGGCCGCGTCCAGGTCGCCGCACACCACGATGGCCATCGCGGTGGAAGAGAGCATCGCCGCGCCCGGATGGAGCGCCGCCAGTTTCGACAGCGTTTGCTTATCCCTGACGACTACGAAGCGCCAGGGGTCCTTGGTCATCGCCGAAGGCGCGGCCATCGCCGCTTCCAGGAGCCGGGTCACCGCCGGTTCGCTCACTTCGCCCGGCGCATAGACCCGGATGCTGCGCCGGCCGAGGAGGAAGCTCAAATTACCGTCTGTGGTCGTATTCATAGCTGCATCATCGAATCAGAGGCCCTGTGTTTAGCGTTTTCGCCTGGGAGTTTCAAATCCTGTTTGACCCGGGGCGGAGGGAGTGTATGATTTTAACGCTCGTTTAAAACGAGCGTTTAGTTACATGCCTGAACCATCTGAACAAGACCGCCAGAGCCGAATCCTGGACGCCGCCGAGAACGCCCTGGCGGAACTGGGATTTGCCGGCGCGTCGCTGCGGCACATCGTGCTCGAGGCCCGGGTGAACCTGGCCACGGTGTATTACTATTTCGGCTCGAAACGCGGCCTGATGGAGGCGGTGCTTAAGCGCCGGTTCGGCCCGCTCCGGCAGGAGCACCTGGCGCTGCTGCGGCAATTTGAGGAGGCCGCCAAAGGCCGTCCGCTATCGGTGGAGAAAATCCTGGAAGCGATGCTGCTGCCGCCATTGCGCCTGGCCGCCACCGCGCCCGCCAAGCACCAGGCGGTCACCCGCCTGTTCGGCCGGATTGTGTCCGAACCAAACCCGCAGACCCAAGAGATGCTGCGCTCCCAACGTGCGGAGGTCCGGGCCGCTTTTCTTAAGGCGTTACAGCGCAGCCTGCCCCGGGCGCCCCTGCCCGACTTGCTCTGGCGCGTGGAATTCGTCTGGGGCGCGCTGGCGTTCACGCTGTGCAACCCGCGCAAGTTCGAGGTCGAAACCCATGGAGCCTGCGACCCCGCAGACACTAACAACGTGCTGGCTGAGATGATCCGGTTCTTCTCGCCGGGCTTCCACGCCCTGGCCCGGGGCAAACGGAAACTCTGAACTTTGCTGTCTTATGAACCCGGGATTTTTCAGGTCAAATCCGGCAGGACCCCCTCGCGGGCAGTCCGCCCACAAGCCGCTCCACCTGGTCGATTTCTTCTGCCACGCGCCGCAGGCCGAGAGTGTCTTTCTCATTGGTGACTTTAACGGTTGGCAGCCCACGGCCCATCCGATGACCCGGATGCCGGATGGCGGCTGGGTCATTCGGCTGGAGCTTCCCCATGGCCACCATCAGTACCAGTTCCTCGTGGACGGGAAGCCGACCCTCGATCCGAATGCGATGGGGAAGGTGCATAACGAACGCAACGAGACGGTTTCCCTGATCGCAATCAGTTGACTTCCGAACGGCATATCTGCCTTCTATGAATACATCCTCTATTCGATCCCCATGTCGCTGCGGCTGCGAGGATTTCCCCTTTGCCTCGTCCGCCACGGGAACTTATGTAACCCATGTAACCCATTTAACTCATTTAACGTTCCCGCCGCGGTTCTGCCGCTCTTTCATCTTGCGCCTCATCAATACCTCCCTCCCGTGGCTGCTTCCGGCCTTGTGCGCTGCCGGGCTGACCGCCTGCTCGCCGTCCCCACCCACCCCGCCACCAACCATCAAGGTTACGGTCAGCCAGCCGCAGGTCGCCACAGTCACCAATTGGGACGAATACCCCGGTCACCTGGATGCAGTGGAGATGGTCGAAATCCGGCCCCGCGTTGCCGGTTACATTGACTCGATCCATTTCCAGGACGGCACGGAGGTGAAGGCCGGCGACCTGCTGTTTGTGATTGATCCCCGGCCTTACCAGGCGGACCTGGACCACGCGCAGGCCCAACGGCAGCAGGCGGAGACCCATCTGGAACTGGCGCGCAACGATCTCAAACGCGCCGAGAGCCTGCGGGGCACCAAGGCGATTTCGGAAGAGGAATACGACAGCCGCAGCAACGCAGTCCGCGAAGGCGAAGCCGCCCTCGTCGCCGCCACGGCCAACGAGGCCACCGCCCGCATCAATCTGGATTACACCCAAATCAAAGCTCCCATCAGCGGCAAGATCGGGCGCCGTCTCGTGACCGCCGGCAACTTCGTTCAGCTTCAGGGCAACGGCGGATCGGCCACCGTGCTGGCCACCATTGTCTCGGTGAATCCCATTTATTGTTACTTCGACGTGGAGGAGAGCGCGTTCCTCCAATACCGGAGCAGCGCGAAGGTGGCGGAGGCTAACAGCGGCGGCCTCGCTTGCGAATTGGCGCTGGTGAATGAAGAAGGCTTCGCGCACTGGGGCCGGCTCGACTTCTTCGATAATCAGGTCAACCCGCAGACGGGCACGATCCGGCTGCGCGCCGTGTTTGACAATGGCGACCGCGCGCTGGTGCCGGGCATGTTCGCCAATGTGCGCGTGCTGGCCGGGCCGCCCGAGGAGACACTGGTTATCCCCGACGTGGCCGTTCAGTCGGATCAGGGCTATAAATTCGCCTATGTCGCGAACGCGGAGAACAAAGTCGAGACGCGTTCGATCCAGATTGGCCGGGCTCACGGCCCGCTGCGCGCCGTGGTGAATGGGCTGACGCCGGACGACCGGGTGATCGTCAACGGTCTAATGATGTTGCGGCCCGGCGCGAAGGTGGTGGTCCAGAGTCCCGAGGCCAAAGCCCAAAGTGAGAAGGCAGCCGCGCCCGCCGATAAGCCGCAAGCCAAGACCCAGCCGTGAGATTCTCCCATTTCTTCATTCGCCGGCCAATCTTCGCGTCGGTCTTGTCCATCCTGATCGTGCTGCTGGGGGCAATCGCGCTGTTTACACTGCCGATTGCGCAGTACCCGGAGATCACGCCCCCGACCATCTTCGTCATTGCCAGCTATCCCGGCGCGAGCGCCGACACCGTGGCCAAGACGGTGGCCACGCCGCTGGAAGAGCAAATCAACGGAGTGGAGAACATGCTCTACATGTCGGCGCAATGCAGCAGCGACGGCCAGATGCGGCTGGCGGTGACGTTCAAGGTCGGCACGGACCCGAATACCGCGCAGGTGCTGGTGCAGAATCGCGTGGATGGCGCATTGCCGCGGCTGCCAGAGGATGTGCGGGCGCTGGGGGTAACGACACGCAAGCGCTCGCCGACCATCGCCATGCTGGTGAGCCTGGTTTCGCCGTCGGGGAAGTACGACCCGGTATATCTAAGCAACTATGCCTATTTGCACGTGCGGGATGTTTTGGCCCGGCTGCCGGGCGTGGGGGACTCGATTATCTTTGGCGCGCGGGATTACTGCATGCGCGTCTGGATTGATCCGAACAAGGCCTCCGCGCGCAGTCTGACGGCCAGCGACATCGTCGCCGCCATCCGCCGGCAGAACGTGGAGGTGGCGGCGGGGCTGTTCGGCCAGGCGCCGCAGCCGCCCGGCAACCTGTTCCAACTGGCGGTCGTGACCAAAGGGCGGCTGGTGACGCCGGAAGAGTTTGGGGACATCGTGCTCAAGGCGGAGGCCGGGGGCCAGATCACCCGGCTGCGAGATGTCGCGCGCATTGAGTTGGCGGCCAGCGATTACAGCATTGACAGCCGGCTCAACGGGCGGCCAACGGCGGCGATTGCGTTGTTTCAGCAGCCCGGCTCGAACGCCATCGAGACGGCCAACGCCATCGAAGCGGCGATGAAGGAGTTGAAGAAGGATTTTCCCGAGGGGCTGGACTACCGCATTGCTTACGACACCTCGGCCTTCATCCGGGAGTCCATCCGGGCCGTGATCCATACGCTGATCGTAGCCGTTATTCTCGTGGTATTCGTCGTCGTGCTGTTCCTCCAGAACTGGCGGGCGTCGCTGATCCCGCTGGTGTCCGTGCCGGTGTCGCTGATCGGCACGTTCGCGGCGATGACGGCCTTTGGGTTCTCGATCAACAACCTGTCGCTCTTCGGGCTGGTGCTGGCGATTGGGATTGTGGTCGATGACGCCATTGTGGTGGTCGAGAACGTGGAGCGGCACATCGCCGAGGGGCTCTCGCCGGTGGACGCGACCCACAAGGCAATGAACGAGGTGAGCGGGGCGGTGATCGCCATCGCGCTGGTGCTGAGCGCGGTGTTCATTCCCACCGCCTTCATCAGCGGCATCACCGGCAGATTCTACCAGCAGTTTGCGCTGACCATCGCGGTCTCGACGCTGATCTCGGCATTCAACTCGCTGACGCTCAGCCCGGCGCTCAGCGCGCTGCTGCTCCAGCCCCACCACGCTCCCAAGGACCTCATCGGCCGCGCGCTGCACAACTCGGTGGATTGGCTGTTCCGGGCCTTCAACCGCGTCTTCGAGGGCGGGCGCGCGAACTATGTCCGGGTGCTGGGCCGGGTGCTGCGGCATTGCGGCGTCATGCTCGTAGTCTATGCGGGATTGCTGGCTCTGACCTGGTTCGGCTTCCACAAGGTGCCCACGGGCTTCATTCCGTCCCAGGACAAGGGCAGTATCTTCTGCTACCTCCAGCTTCCGGACGGCGCGTCCCTCCAGCGCACGGAGGCGGTCAGCCAGCGGGTCGTGCAGTTGCTGACCAACACGCCCGGCATCGCCGCCGTATCCGAATTTGCCGGGTTGTCTATCGTCGCCCTGGGCAATAGCGCCAACGCCTCGAGCATGTTCATTCGCTTGAGTCCGTTCGAGGAACGAGTGAAGCAGGGCCTGACGGCGGAGGTTATCATGGCCAACTTGAAGAAGACCATCGCCGAAGCCAACATCCAGGAAGCCTACGTCGTGGTCGCCGGCGCGCCGCCGGTGGACGGGCTGGGAACGTTGGGCGGGTTCAAGCTGCAAGTCGAGGACCACGCCGATGTGGGTTACCCGGCCTTGCAGGCCGCGACCTTCCAATTGATCGGCGCCGCCTTGGCCCAGACCAACAGAATCTCCCAGGCGCTCTCCACCTTCCGCGCCAGCGTGCCGCAGGTGTACCTGGACGTGGACCGCGCCAAGGCCGAATCAATGCACGTGCCCCTCGACGCGGTTTGGGACACCCTCTCGATCTACCTCGGCTCCCTGTACGTCAACGACTTCACCCTTTATGGCCGGCCGTTCCACGTCACGGCGCAGGCCGACGCGCCGTTTCGGGCCAGGCCGACCGACGTGAAAAACCTTAAGACCCGCAACGCCAGCGGAGAAATGGTGCCGCTGGGCACGCTGGTGAAGGTGAAGGACCTCAACGCGCCCGTCCTGGCGGGCCATTATAACATGTATCCCACAGCCGAGATCCTCGGTGCCACCGCACCGGGCGTCAGCTCGGGCGACGCCATCCAACTCATGGGGGACCTGGCTGACAAAGTCCTGCCGCGGGGCATGAGGATCGAGTGGACGGAGTTGAGCCTGCTGCAAATTCTGGCCGGCAACACCGCCGCCTACATCTTCCCCCTCTGCGTGCTGATGATGTTCCTCGTGTTGGCGGCGCAATACGAGAGCTGGTCGCTGCCGCTGGCGATCATTCTCATCGTGCCGATGTGCCTGCTCTTTGCGATCTTCGGCGTCTGGCTGCGCGGCCTGGACAACAACCTCTTCACGCAGATCGGGCTGGTCGTGCTCATGGGCTTGGCCTGCAAGAACGCCATCCTCATCGTCGAGTTCGCCAAGCAGTTGCAGGACGCCGGCCGGAACCGGACCGACGCGGCCATCGAGGCCTCGCGCCTGCGCCTGCGCCCGATCCTGATGACCTCCTTTGCCTTCACGTTCGGCGTCATCCCGCTGATGCTTTCCCACGGCGCCGGGGCGGAAATGCGGGTGTCCATCGGCACCGCGGTGTTCTTTGGCATGTTGGGCGTCACCTTCTTCGGCGTAGTCCTCACGCCGGTCTTCTACGTGGTCATCCGCCGCACCCTGGAGCGCAAGAAGGCCGTTGCCAAGGGCGCCCTGCCGAACGCCGCCGCCTCCGCTGGCACGGCGGTGTTGCTGCTGGCCGGCGCCGCTTCGGCCATCTTCCTGAACGGCTGCGCCGTCGGGCCGAATTTCCACCCGCCCAAAACCGAGGTCAGCGCCGCCTTCGCCAACGGCAGCCAGACCAACCTGACCCCCGCGCCCGCCGCCGTCACCTGGTGGCAAGGGTTCAGCGACGTGATCCTGAACAGCCTCATTGATCGCGCGGTCGCCACCAACCAAGACCTCCGCATCGCCACCGCCCGCGTGCTCGAAGCGCGCGCCCTTCGCATGGGGGCTGTAGCCGACCTGTTTCCCGTCGCGAACGCCAACGCCGGCTGGACCAAATCACAGGCCAGCCAGGACTACGAGCCCTTCCCGCTGCCCCGCTCCGAACGCACGTCGAGCCTTTACAACGCCGGCTTCGATGCCGCCTGGGAACTGGATTTCTTCGGGCATGTCCGCCGTTCAATGCAGGCCAGCACCGCCGAGGTCGCCGCCACGGTTGCGACTCGGCAGGATGTGCTGGTCACCCTCATCTCGGAAGTCGCCCGCAACTACTTCGAGCTGCGCGGCGCCCAAAACGAACTGGCGGTGGCCCGCGGCAATGTGGAAAACGAGCGCGATACCCTGGACGTGACCGCCGCGAAGTTCAAGGCCGGACGCGCCACCGAACTCGACACCGCCCGGGCGCGCGCCCAACTCGAATCCACGCTGGCCTCCATCCCGCCGCTGGAGGCCGCCGTCAAACACTCCATCCATCGGCTGGGCGTTCTCACCGGGCAGCAGCCCACCGCCCTGGAATCGGAGCTTGCCCCGCCCGCCCCCATTCCGGCCCTGCCTCCGCTGGTCAACATCGGCAACCCCGCCGACCTCCTGCGCCGTAGGCCGGACATCCGCTCCGCCGAAAGCTCCCTGGCCGCCGCCACCGCCCGCATCGGCGTCCAGACCGCGGACCTCTTCCCGCGCGTCACCTTCAACGGCAACCTCGGTGTGCAGGCGAACACAGTCTCGCGCCTGTTCGGAAATGGCGCGGACACTTATTCCTTTGGCCCCAGCATCACGTGGGCCGCCCTGGACCTCGGCCACGTTCTGGCCCGCGTCAAGGCCGCCAACGCCCAGGCCGACGCCCAACTCGCCGCCTACGAAAAGACCGTCCTGAGCGCGCTCGAGGAAACCGAGAACGCGCTGGTTGATTTCGGGCGCGAGCAGGTCCGGCGCGATTACCTGCGGCAATCCGAGCGTTCGGCAACCCAGGCCATGGCGCTGGCCCGCCAGCGGTACGAGGGCGGCGTGGACGATTTCCTCCCGGTGCTCGATGCCCAGCGCACGCAACTCTCCATCCAGGCCCAACTGGCCCAGAGCGAAACCCGCGCCGCCACCAGCCTGGTCGCCATCTACAAAGCCCTCGGCGGCGGCTGGGAAAGCGAGGCTGCGGGAACGGTATCCCGGCGCGCCAAGAACTGAAGCAGCCGCCGAAAGCTTCCGTCAGCCAAATGGCTCGCGGAAAACTATAGGCGGACAGGGAGATTCTAGTAACACCCGCGATGAGTGGCGCCTAGCCAAGGACGCCAACATCCAAACGGAGACGCCAGCTCGGCCTCTATTCCAGCGCGGGGATTTCATCTGAGCCAACGAGGATAAAGGTCAAAGTGATCCATGACGACCCAAGCCAGCAGCAACAGCGGAAGAACACACAGTAGCAAACCGCCGATGCGCAGCCACAGACCACCCCAGCGAAGAGCGGGCCAAATCGTAAACATCACGAAGACCGCGGCGCATGCGACCCAAAACTGCTTCCATACCTGCGCCTCGGCGGTGCTGTACATAGCCAGATACGGCAGGACCTCGGAGAGAAACACAAGCTCCAACGCAAGAGCAACCACAAGATGGATCCGAAGCCATAACTCACGCTGCGTCATAGGTCCAGTGGGCTAACAATTTTACCATCCCGCTCCGCGTGCACGGCGCCGTGCACAGACAGTTTTGCAAAGTGGGCGCCACATCGCCGCCTATGAAAGCGCGGCGGCAGACTTTTGCAAGGAGAATTGCCGATGCCCGGGGCGGCTTTCTCTGCTACGACCGATCCGCCTTTAACGTCATTGTAATGGCCGGAGGACTATTTCATCGAACTGTCTGACGGACACGATCTTCGTGCGGCCGAGCCTGCCGGCCTCGGCAAAATCCTGGTCCCCGGTGACGAAGAAGTCCGCGTTGGCAGCCAAGGCGCAGGCGAGGAACTTGGCATCCTTGAGATCCCGGGGGAAAGAGACGGGAACCTCCGCCGGCCATTCTGCGATAGCAGCGCGAAAGCGGTCATCCCATTGAGACAGCACGGTCTCGGGCAACCCAAACTTTGGCCGGCGCAGGACTTCGCGGTATTCGGTCAGAATCTCCCGTGAAGCCACCCATTCAAAATCGGGGCGAGCGATGATGAAGAGGAGCACCCGCTCGGGCAGCCGGTCACGGAGGATGGCGGAAACGACGACGTTAGTGTCAACGACGACCCTCATCTGCCGGCGCGGTAGGCAGCAATCTCAGCGGCGATGTCGGCGTCGGTGATTCTCTCCACGGCAGGCAAGGCTTGGGTTTGGCGCGCGAGGCGTTGCCAATCGGCGGACTCGCTAGGGCCAGTCGTCCGCCGGCTTAGGTACTCTACAAAACTCAAAGCCTTCGACTGCAGGCTGTCTGGAAGTGCTTTTGCCTTTTCGCAGATCAAATCAACCGTGCTCATGGGCCAAAGGTAGCGCGAGCATGGCGCGGTATCAAGCTTCGCGACAAGTCCCTGCCCCGCCGATTTGCTGGACAGCCGCCCGGGCACTGGTTATGAAAAGGGGCCATGAGCGCAACCCAGTACAGCATCGGCCTCGACTACGGCACCAACTCCGTCCGCACTCTCATCGTCAACGTCGCCAACGGGCGCGAGGTGGCCTCCGCCGTTTGGAATTACGCTCACGGCACCCAGGGGGTCATTCTCTCTCGCGACCCGAACCTCGCCCGGCAGCATCCGGCCGACTACGTCACCGGCGCGGAGATGACGATCAAGAAGGCCCTCACGTTGGCGAAACGGGCGGTGCGCGGCTTCAAACCGGACCAAGTCATCGGCATTGGGGTTGATACCACGGGCAGCACGCCGTTGCCGGTGGACCGCCACGGCCACCCGCTCGCCTTCGACCGCCGGTTCGCCAAGCATCCTGCGGCGATGGCCTGGCTGTGGAAGGACCACACGGGCGTGGCCGAGGCAGGGGAGATCACCGGGTTGGCGCGCAAGATTCGCCCGCAATACCTCGCCAAGTGCGGCGGCACGTATTCGAGCGAATGGTTCTTCAGCAAAATCCTTCATTGCCTGCGGACCAGCCCCGAGGTGTTCGAGGCGGCTTACCTGTGGGTGGAATGCGCCGATTGGGTCCCCGCGATGCTCACCGGCACCGAAGCGCCCGAGGAACTGACCGTCGGTGTGTGCGCCGCGGGCCACAAGGCGATGTACAACGATGCCTGGGGCGGCTACCCGGACGCTGAGTTTCTCTCGCAGCTTGATCCGAAGATGGGCGAGCTGCGGTCACGGCTGCGGCCCAAGGCGCATACGATTGACCGGGCGGCGGGCGGGCTGACGCTGGAGTGGGCGGCGCGCACCGGCTTGCCGGCGGGTCTGCCGGTGGCGGTGGGGGCGTTTGACGCGCACCTCGGCGGCGTCGGGTCCGGCATCGGGCCGGGGACACTCGTGAAGATCATCGGCACGAGCACGTGCGACATGATGGTCGTGCCGCTCGGCGACAAGCTGGCGGACATCCCGGGCCTGTGCGGCATCGTCCCCGGCAGCATCCTGCCGGGCTATTACGGTCTGGAAGCGGGCCAGTCGGCGGTCGGCGATATTTTCAACTGGTTCGTGAACTACCTTCAGCCGCTCGGCAAGAAGGCCGGTTCGCACGAGGCGCTCAGTGCCGCGGCAGCGAGGCTGGCGCCCGGTGAATCCGGCCTGCTGGCGCTGGATTGGAACAACGGGAACCGCACGGTGCTCGTGGACCAGCGCCTGACGGGCCTGCTGCTCGGTCAGACGCTCTACACGACGCCGGCGGAAATCTACCGCGCGCTCATCGAGGCCACGGCGTTCGGCGCGCTGACCATCATCAACCGCTTCGAGGAATACGGCGTTAAGGTGGAGCAAATCGTCAACTGCGGCGGCATCGCGGAGAAGAACCCGCTGGTCATGCAAGTCTATGCGGACGTGACTGGCCGGCCCATAAAAATCTCCCGTTCGGGGCAGACCTGCGCTTTGGGCGCAGCCATCGCGGGCGCGGTCGTCGCGGGCGGGCCGGCGGGCGGCTACGCCAATTACGCCGACGCCCAGCAGGCGATGACCGGGCTGAAGTCCCGCGTCTTCCAGCCCAACCCGGCCGCAAATGCCGTGTATAAAGAGCTTTATTCCCTTTACCGAAAGCTGCACGATGCCTTCGGCACGGAGCAAGCGAGTGGCAACCTTTACCCGGTGATGAAGGAATTGATCGCCATCCGCAACCGCGCGCGGAAGTAAGTAGTGCATGTTCATGTATTTAGTGTATTTCGTGGTTTAACAAGAAACAACCAACACAGAAAGTTATGCAAACCAACTATCAATGGATCAAACTCCTCTCCGTAAGTCTAGGCGCCGCCGCGCTCGTCGGCTGCGCCGACTTTTTACAGTCCTCCCAGCAGGCGGGGCAAATCAGCCGGCGCGCCTTCGGCCAGACGAAGGACGGCGTCGCCGTGGACCTGTACACGCTGCGCAATAACAAGGGCGCCGAGGTCGGCATTTGCAACTACGGCGGCCTGGTCATCTCCATGAACGTCCCGAATCGCGACGGCCAATTCGGTGATGTGGTGCTCGGCTACGACGACCTGGCCGATTACATCAAGGACAGCCCCTACTTCGGCGCGATGATCGGGCGTTACGGGAACCGGATTGCCAAAGGCAAGTTTACGCTCGATGGCCAGGAATACACTTTGGCGGTCAATAACGGCCCCAACGCCCTGCACGGCGGCCTCAAAGGCTTCGACAAGGTCGTCTGGGCGCCCAGAATCCTGGCGCGGCCGGAGGGGCCGTCGCTCGAGCTTCGCTACACGAGCAAAGATGGCGAGGAAGGCTACCCGGGCAACCTGTCCGTCACCGCCGTCTATACGCTGTTGGACGACAACGCCTTGCAACTCGAATATACAGCGATCACGGACAAGGACACCGTGGTGAACCTCACGCAGCACTCGTATTTCAACCTCGCCGGCAAAGGCGACATCCTGAAGCATGAGGTCATGATCCCCGCTGACAAGTTCACGCCGGTGGACAGCACCCTGATTCCGACCGGCGAGTTGCGGCCGGTGGACGGCACGCCCTTTGATTTCCGCACACCGACCGCCATCGGCGCGCGCATCGGGCAGGACGACGAGCAGCTTAAGTTCGGCAACGGCTACGACCACAATTGGGTCATCAACAAACCGATGGGGCAGCTTGGCCTCATGGCGCGCGTGTATGAGCCGACGACTGGCCGCGTGCTGGAGGTCTGGTCCACCGAGCCGGGCCTGCAATTCTATACCGGCAACTTCCTCGACGGCAAGCTCACGGGCAAAGGCGGCTGGGTCTATCAATTCCGCAACGCCTTCTGCATGGAAGCGCAGCATTACCCGGATTCGCCCAACCAGCCGAACTTCCCGTCGGTCGTGCTGAAGCCCGGCCAGGTTTACCGGAACACCATCATCTTCAAGTTCTTAGTGCAGAAGCAGGGCCAAGGTCCAAAGGCCAAAATACGGGAGCGTGAACATGATTGACCTGAAACAATTCGAGGTCTGGCTCGTCACGGGCAGCCAGAACCTATACGGGGCTGAAGTGCTGAGGAAGGTCGCCGCGAACTCGGCGCAAGTTGGCCGGGCGCTCGATGACGCGGCTTTCCTCCCCGTCCAGGTGCTGGTCAAACCGGTGGTCAAGACCCCGGCGGAAGCGACCGGCCTGTGCCAGGCCGCCAACGAGAGTGCCGACTGCCTCGGCCTCATTACATGGTGCCACACCTTCTCCCCGTCGAAGATGTGGATCAATGGTCTCAAGTCGCTGCGCAAGCCCCTGCTGCACCTGCATACCCAGCACAACCGGGACATCCCGTGGGCGTCCATTGACATGGATTTCATGAACCTTAACCAGGCCGCCCACGGCGACCGCGAGCACGGCTTTATTATGAGCCGCCTGCGTCTGGAGCGGAAGGTGGTGGTCGGATACTGGCAGGACCCGGCCGTGCAGCAGCGCATTGGCGCCTGGTGCCGCGCGGCGGCGGCCTGGCATGATTGGCAGGGGGCGAAGTTCTGCCGGTTTGGCGACAATATGCGCGAGGTCGCCGTAACCGAGGGCGACAAAGTCGCGGCGCAGATGCAGCTCGGCTATTCGGTCAATGGCTACGGAGTGGGCGACCTGGTCAAATCTGTCAACGCGGCAACGGACCGGGACATTGACCGTCTTATCGCCGAATACGAGCACGGCTACGTGGTGGCGCCCAACCTCCGCAAGACCGGCTCCCGGCGGCAATCCCTGCGCGACGCGGCGCGCATCGAGGTGGGCTTGCGCGCTTTCCTGAGCGCCGGCGGCTTCAAGGGGTTCACGGATACCTTTGAAGACCTGCATGGGCTGTCGCAGTTGCCCGCGTTGGCCGTGCAGCGGCTCATGGCCGACGGCTATGGCTTTGCCGCGGAAGGCGACTGGAAGACCTGCGCGCTGGTGCGCGCGATGAAGGTCATGGCGGCGGGACTCAAGGGCGGCACGTCATTCATGGAGGATTACACCTATCACCTGGACCCGAAGCGCAGCCTGGTGCTGGGGGCGCACATGCTGGAAATCTGCCCGAGCATTGCCAAAGCCCGCCCCTCGCTCGAAGTGCATCCGCTCGGCATCGGCGGCAAGGCCGACCCGGTGCGGCTGGTCTTCGACACGCCCGCCGGCCGGGGGCTTAACGCGTCCATCATTGATTTGGGGAACCGCTTCCGCTTGCTGGCGAACGAAGTCGAGGTCGTTGCCCCAGAAAAGCCGCTGCCCCGGCTACCGGTTGCCCGCGCGGTGTGGATGCCCAAACCGGACCTCCCGACTTCCGCCGCGGCGTGGATTTACGCCGGCGGCGCGCACCACACCGGCTTCAGCCAGGCGGTTACCACGGAGATGATCGAAGACTTCGCCGGCATGGCGGGCGTCGAGTTAGTGGTCATTGACGCCGACACCCGGTTGCGCCAGTTCAAGCAGGAGCTGAGGTGGAACGAAGTCTATTATGGTTTGCACCGCGGCTTTACCGGTTAGCTCATGCTGGAACAACTGAAGAGAGAGGTCTGCCAGGCAAACCTGGACCTGGTCAAAGCGGGCCTGGTGATTCAGACCTGGGGCAACGCCAGCGGGATCGACCGCCGGCGCGGGCTGGTGGTCATCAAGCCGTCGGGTGTGCCCTATTATGGCATGAGGCCCAAGCAGATGATCGTAATCTCGCTCGCGAGCGGCAAAGTGGTCGAGGGCCGGCTCAAGCCGAGTTCGGACACTGCCACCCATCGGGTGCTCTACCGCGCGTTCCCCGGCATCGGTGGCATTGTCCACACCCATAGCCTCTACGCCACCGCCTGGGCCCAGGCGAAGAAAGACCTGCGTTGCTACGGCACCACGCAGGCTGATTACTGCTACGGCGACGTGCCCTGCACACGCGTGCTTACGACTGCCGAACTCCGATCCGATTACGAGGCGAACACAGGCCGCGTCATCGTCGAGCGGTTCAGGAAGCTCGATCCCATGCAACACCCCGCCGTGCTGGTGGCCAGTCACGGACCGTTTGCCTGGGGCAAGGATGTGGCGGATGCAGTCCATAACGCGGTGGTGCTGGAGTTCGTTGCGCGGCTGGCGAGCGAAACCTTGCGCCTCAATCCGAACCTCAAGCCCGTACAACCCGCGTTGCTCGACAAGCACTTCCTCCGCAAACACGGCGCCAATGCCAGCTACGGCCAGGGCTGATGTAAGCCTGTAACCCTTGAACCATGTAACTCCTCACCGCTTTATGTCTCTCCACGCTCCCATGATCGCCGCGGTCAACCCCACGCTGACCAGCCTCGACTGGCTGGCGATTGCGTTCTACTTCGGGATTTTGCTGTGCGTTGCCTGGTGGGTCGTCCGCCGGGCCAAGGACACCGCCGCCGACTACTTCCTCGCGGGCCGCAACCTCGGCTGGTGGGTCATCGGCGCGTCCATCTTCGCCTCGAACATCGGCTCGGAGCACATCGTCGGGCTGGCCGGGTCGGGCGCGAAAGACGGGGTGGCGATGGCCCATTACGAGCTACATGCCTGGTGCCTGCTGGTGCTGGCGTGGGTGTTCGTGCCGTTCTATGCCCGCTCGCTGGTCTTCACCATGCCGGAGTTTCTCGAACGGCGCTTCTCCACCAGTTCGCGCTATGTCCTGTCCATCGTGTCGCTCATCACGTTCATCGTGTCGAAGATCGCGGTGGGCATTTTTGCCGGGGGCGTCGTGTTTTCGACGCTGCTGCCGGAAATGCACCTGACGCTGGGCGGGGTCGAGATCAACAGCTTCTGGATCGGTTCGGTGGCGGTGATTGCGCTCACGGGCCTCTACACGGCGCTGGGCGGCATGCGCGCCGTGGCCTACAACGACGCGGTCCAGGTCATCGTCCTGATCTGCGGCTCGGCGCTGCTGACCGTTTATGGCCTGGTCAAGCTGGGCGGTTGGACCGAACTGCGCCAGCTCTGCGGCTCGGACATGTTCAACCTCTGGAAGCCGCTGACGCTGCCCGGCGTCGAGGCTACCTGGGCGCCGGTGATGGAGAAGAACGACGCGGGGCAGCTCGTCAAACAGGCCTGGTATTTCAACCAGCATTATCCCTGGCTGGGCATGGCCATCTGCGCCCCGGTCATCGGCTTGTGGTATTGGTGCACCGACCAATATATCGTCCAGCGCGCCCTGGGCGCTCCGAACGAGGCGACCGCGAGGCGCGGCTGCATCTTCTCTTCGTTCCTCAAGCTCTTCCCCGTCTATCTGTTCATCATCCCGGGGCTGATCTGTTTTGCGCTGGTCAAGAGCGGCAAAGTGCCGGAGCTGGCCAACAACTTCGACCCGCAGAAAGCCTTCCCGCTGATGGTCAAACACCTGTTGCCGCCGGGCCTGCGCGGCATTGTTGTCGCCGGGTTGCTCTCCGCGCTGATGGGGTCGCTCGCCGGGGTGTTCAATGCCTGCTCGACGCTCTTCACCGTGGACCTCTACGAGAAATGGAAGCCCAAGGCCACGCAGCATGAGATCGTCCGCACGGGCCGCATTGCCACGACGGTCATGGTGGTCATCGCGATGCTGTGGATTCCGGTCGTCCAGGGCGCGCACAGTCTGTATGACTACCTGCAACAGGTGCAAGGCTACCTGGCGCCGCCCATTTTCGTCGTCTTCTTCTTCGGCGTATTCTGGAAGCGGCTCAACGCCAAAGGCTGCCTTTACGCCATGGTGGCGGGGTTCATCCTCGGCCTGTTCCGGATGCTGGTGGACACGCCGGTGACCATGAAACTCAAGGGCTTCGAGCACGGCTACACCCAGGGCACGTTCCTGTGGATCGTGAACAACATCAACTTCCAATACTTCAGCATTATCATCACGCTGTTTTCGGCCCTGGTGATGGTGGCGGTGAGCTACGCGACCCCGGCGCCCCAATACGAACAGATCAAGAGCCTCACCTTCGGCACCGCCACCGATGAAGACCGGACCCGAACGCGCGCCAGTTGGGGCTGGCAGGAATTGCTGGCCTCCGCCTTCATCCTGCTCTGCATCCTCGGCGCCTACCTCTATTTCCGGGGATAGTCGTGGCGCAGGCGAGACGCCCAATGCCACTAGTTTTTGGCCCGCCGTTTCTTGGCGGCTTTTGAGTATCTGTCCGCCGCCAGCGCCCGCTTTTGACGATACTGGCGCAGGAGGGCCGGGCCCATTTCGGAGAGCAATTGTTCTATCGTGCGGCCGTTGCGCAAGGCCTGGCGGATGAGCGGCGCCAGTGCATCGGGCACGTACATACATCGGCGCCGTCCGCGTTGCGTGAAGGAGAGGAGGTAAGCTCGATGTTTTTGACCGCTGGCGCAGGCGGCGCAATGGGGGCGGATACAAGGCTTGCGCACCTGGGAGAGGGATCCTTTGAGGGCGGGCCACAGCCCCGCCAGCTTGGCGCGGAAGCCCGGGCGGGACAGGACGAAGTGGGGTTAACGTGGGAGGAATCGCTTTTTGGGCCCCGGCATTGACGCGCTGCTCAAAGAGTCGGATAGTCAACCATCAGGCAACCACGTGGAAATAATAAATGGAAAACATATGAAGAAGAGCGAACAACGCAGTGCGAAGATTCAAGTGACCAAGGACGGCCCTTATCTGGTGAGTGGGAGCTTGCCGCTCAGCGAGCAGTGGATTGTCACCAACGCCGAGGGTGAATCCCTCGACTACCGGCAAGGGAAGAAATACCCGGCACAGCCGCAATATGCCCTCTGCCGCTGCGGTCAGTCGGCCAACAAACCATTCTGCGATGGCACGCACCAGAAAGTTCAATTCGACGGCACCGAAACGGCCAGCCATCAGCCTTATCTGAAGCAGGCCGAGACCATTGAAGGCCCAACGATGCTGCTCACCGACCAGGAGAACCTGTGCGCATTCGCCCGGTTCTGCGATCCGAAAGGGAGGATTTGGAATCTGGTCAAGGAGACGGACAACCCCGAAGCCCGGCGGTTGGTGAAACACGAAGCGGGTCATTGTCCCGCCGGGCGGTTGGTGGCTTGGGATCGAGAAACCGGCAAGCCCATCGAACCGATATTTGAACCGTCGCTCGGACTGATCGAGGACACCGACAAAAAGGTCAGCGGCCCGATTTGGGCGCGCGGAGGCATCCCGGTGGTTTCCGCTGAGGGAAAGACCTATGAAATTCGGAATCGGATGACCTTGTGCCGCTGCGGCCGGTCCGACAACAAGCCCTTCTGCAACGGGTCGCACGCGGCATGACGTGACAGGGGGCGAGACACGAATTTCACGAATGGGCACGAAGCCAGCCGCCGCTGGCGGCCATGAACTCCGAGCGCAGAGCGCACAGGGAAACAAACGACGTGAAGTGGGTTTTCCTCCTCAATACGTCAGGAGGAGGCGATCGCTCACCTCTTCGCGCTCGAGGGTTTGGCCGCCCATTTGAAATCGGCGGAGCATCGAACGACCGCAGCGAATCTCCAGTTCGCGCTCGAAGAGGCCATCCGGGAATTCCAGGTGGCAAAAGACCTCTCCCGACTTCTTGGACCCGTCCAAACTTAGCGCGACATACACTCCCCGCTCCTTGCAGGCACCGATTTCGCGCAGCAGATCGCGCAGGGAGAAGGACTGAGCACCGTACAGGATGGATTGAGTGTAGCTGTAAGGCGGATCACAATAGACCAGGTCGCCCGCGTTTGCCTCAGCCATGACCTCGCAATAGTCGGCCAAACGGACTTCGACCCCCGCGACCCGCCGGTGCCACTCGTCCACGCGCTTGACGAACACGGCGGGCGAAATCGGCTCGTGCACGCCGCAAGGGGTGGACATAAACCCGTCTGCCTTGCGGAACCGGACGACACCGCCATAGCAGGCGCGGCAGAGGAAGAGCAGGTCGGCCCCGTTCGGCCGCGCGTTGTAGGCGGCTCTGATTTGCGCGTAAGCGTGCGCCTTTCCGTCGCGCACGGTTTGCTGCCAGCGCTCCGCGTACCACTCTTTGAGTTGGGCCGGGTTTTCGACCAGCGCACGCCAGATTTCGATAAGCGGCGCAAAAGTGTCGGAAGCAATCCCCCGATGGGGCGCAAGCGTGGCCAGCACGGCTCCGCTGCCGAGGAAGGGTTCCAAGTACCTCTGGCGGTCCCTGGGGAAGTGGGCGGCAATTTCCGCCGCGAAGCGGTGCTTGTTCCCGATCCACTTGAGCAACTGGCCGGGCGGCGGACGAATCGCCGCTCGGTCATACGGAGTAAAGAGAGCCAGTTGCATACGCTGCTGGAACAAGGATGGCAGAACTTTGCACCGGAGGCAAGCCCTTCGGTATCCGAATTTGGGATTTTAAGCCAAGACAGGATAACCTGCCTCCCACTTGAAGACTCTTCATTCAGACGAGCATGAGCGGTTCCGTGGGCTGCTCCGCAAGGCACGCGTCCAAGCGGGGTTTACGCAAAGGGATCTGGCCGCGCGGCTTGGAGTTCCGCAATCGTTTGTGAGCAAGTACGAATCGGGGGAGCGGCGTTTGGACGTGCTGGAACTGCGGCTGGTCTGCCAGGCCGTTGGGGTTTCGCTCCAAGAGTTTGTGCGCCGACTTGAGAAAGGCATCCGATGAGGCCAGCGCCCCGCTTTGTCGGCCTGCCGAAGTCGTTTTGGGCGTACGTTCGGTCCATCAGCGGAAAAGTGGGCTACACAGACAGGCGGACCAAAAAGATCAAGGTTCCAAGCGAGAAGGAAATCGAGATTGCTCTCGCACAACTCTCGCTGTCGGCAGCCCAACTCCGTGGTTCGGGCGGGAAGCCGACGCAGTTGGCGCGGCATCTGGCCGACTATTTTCGCTATCGCGCAAGAACTCTCAACCGAACCGTTCGGCCTCTGCTCATGAATGCTGGAGAGGCTGAATCTCTCTTCCGGAAGGTGCGGGCTTCGCTTCGATCCAGCACGCCAATCCCGATGAACAAGCAGAAGGGCAAGAAGCGCAAACCCGCGTTCCTCACCGGCCTCGTCAATATGCTGGTGGATGCACACCGCAAAGAGGTCCCCTGCGATCTGGACCCTCGCCAACTCACCAGCGTCACCAAGGATGGTTTTCCGGTTCGGACCTTGGCCCGGCGGGTGGACGGCGCGTTCCCATCAGCCAGCGACCCGGTTGCGCTCTGGGAGATAAAGGAGTACTACCACACGACGACCTTTGGCAGCCGCGTCGCCGATGGCGTGTATGAAACACTTCTGGACGGCATGGAGCTCGAGGAGCTTCGTCAGAACGAAGGCATTCACGTCAAGCACTACCTGATCCTTGATGCCCGGTTCACTTGGTGGGAATGTGGCCGCTCCTACCTCTGCCGCGTCATCGATATGCTTCACATGGGGTACGTCGATGAGGTGCTCTTCGGACGGGAGACACTCAAGAGGCTGCCTGAACTCGTCAAGGAGTGGGTGCGCGAGGTGCGTTGTCGTCACCACTGAAGTAATTAACCCCGCCGTAGCGGCCGGCACGGGCGGGGCTGGGGTCGTTCATCTGGTGGAAGAGGCCGCCCACGAAATCGCAGGAGAAGGCGCTGCGGCGGCACTCGTCCCAGGACCGGCGGGACGCCTGCGGTACGTTGGGCGGGGGGGTGCTGGCGTTGCGGGCGCGGCCGGTGGCCCAGTTGCGCTGGGCGGTGATCTTCTCGGCCATCGTCCGGGCGAGCGGCACGGTCTGCTGGAGTGACAGCCGTTGCTTTCGAGCGTGTCCTTCCATGCCCATGCCAAAGTGGCCTCTGCGTCAGTGTGGGGACGGGGTGAGGGCGGAGTGTGGAGGGAGAGAGGAGGGGGCTGGCAGGGAGGCCAAGCCTGCTTACTGTCCAGAAACAGGACACTCAGGCTCTCGGGGGTCGCTGGTTGGGCGGGATGGGGCGGGGACGAATACCGTTACGTGTTGCGTGTCGCGTGTTGCGTGATTGCCCTTGGCTCAGTATTGGACGGGGAGGAAAACCGATTTTAGCTGGGGACGACGGAATTGCCGGGAGGCAGATGCCCTTCATTAGCAACCTATCGCGGTCGGCGCGCTGGGGACAGCGCGCGCTACCGCCAACTTGTTTGGACGGGCGTGGACGCCTGCGCTACGCTGGGCGGGGGAGGCTGGCGTTGCGGGCGCGGCCGGTGGCCCAGTTGCGCTGGGCGGTGATTTTCTCGGCCATCGTCCGGGCGAGGGGCACGGTCTGGCTCAAAGTGGCGAGCACATGCGCCGTGGCCAATTCCTGTTTGGCGTAGAAGGCGTCGTAGAGGGCGCTGATGATGGCCTCTTCGATCTCGGCGCCGCTGAAGTCCTTGCTCGCCGCCGCGAGGGCCGGGAGGTCGAATTCCTCGGGGTTGCGGTTGCGCTTGGCTAGATGGATGCGAAAGATTTCGGCGCGTTCCTCGTCCAGCGGGAGGTCAACGTAGAAGATTTCGTCCAAGCGTCCTTTGCGGAGCAGTTCAGGCGGGAGTTGGGAGACGTCGTTGGCGGTGGCGACCACAAAGACCGGGGCGCTCTTTTCGGAAAGCCAGGTGAGGAAGGTGCCAAAGACGCGGGCGGTGGTGCCGCCATCGGTCACGCCGGAATTTTGGGAGCCGGTGAAGGCTTTGTCTATCTCGTCCACCCAGAGCACGGCGGGGGCGATGGATTCGGCGACGGCGATGGCGCGGCGCACGTTTTCTTCCGAGGAGCCGACGAGGCTGCCGAACATGCGGCCCATGTCAAAGCGCAGCAGGGGGAGTTGCCAGAGCCGCGAGACGGCCTTGGCGCACAGGCTCTTGCCGCAGCCCTGCACGCCCAGCAGCAAAACCCCTTTGGGCGCGGGCAGGCCAAAGGCGCGCGCCTCGGCGGTGAAGGCCACGGCGCGTTTGTTCACCCAGTCCTTCAACACGCTGAGGCCGCCCACGCTGGCAAAGTCCTCCTCGGCGGCGTAATACTCGAGCAGGCCGCTCTTGCGGATGATTTGCTGCTTCTCGGCAAAGACTTCGTTGACGTGGTCGCCGCTCAGGCGCTGGTTCTTGACAATGATCTTGGCGAACACATTCTCCGCTTCGCCCAGCGTCAGGCCGAGGGCGGCCTGCAAGAGCCGGTCCCGCCCCTCTTCGTCCAGAGCGATTTCCACCTGCTGGGATTCGCGCAGTTCTTCGACGGCTTTGTCGAGCAGGGCGGCGAGGTCTTCCTTGCCCGGCTGGGGGAGGTTGATGACGGTAATCTCCTTGTCCAGCTCCGCGGGAATCTCCATCACGGGCGAGATGAGCACGATGGTCTTGCGGCTGTTCTTGAGATGGAGGGCGATGTCCTTGAGCCGGCGGATGACGGCAAAGTTGCTCCGGGTGAGGAAGGGATGGAAGTCCTTGAACAGGAAGATGGCCGGCTCGATCTGGTCAATCACGAGGTCCAGCGCAGCCAGCGGGTCTTTGGTGGCGGGGTTGCGGCCCTTCTGGGATTGGATGGAAGCGCCCGCGGGAACGATGCCGGAACTGTAGGTCCACTCGAAGACCTTCTTCTGCCGCCCGGCGGCGATCTCGACGAGGACTTTCTGCACGCGCATTTCCTCGCTGGTGATGACGTAAAGGATCGGATACCGGGCGCGGATGAGGATTTCGATTTCAGTCTGGAAGTTCATGCTAAGGGTAAGATTAGCCGCCGAAGAAGCGGCGCCACCAGGCACGCCCGGGCGGCGGGGGCAATTGACTGGTGGATTCTTCCAAGCGGTGGGCGATGGTGGGCGGCACGGGGGTGTGCAGGGCATCATGCCGCAACATTTCTTCGACGCTGGCGAACTCGCGCGGGGAGGACGACTGCGTTTGCTGTTGTGCGGCGGCGAGCTGTTCCTGCTCTTGTTGGGTGAGTTTGGTCTGGCGTTTCATGTTTCGGCCTCAAGCGGTTTGCTGGAACAGGACGGCAAAGGTCTTGCGGGCGCGGTGGAGCTTGCCTCTGACCGCGTCGGCGGATTGCTCGGTCAGCGCGCCGACCTGTTCATAGCTCAATTGTTCGTCGGCGACCAGCAGCAGCAGGAGCCGATATTCGGGGGGCAGCCCATCGAGCGCTTTCTGAATGCGCTCGCCCAGTTCCTTGGTTTCCAGCACCCGCAAGGGGGAATCGGTCGTGGCGGCGGTATTCTCCCAGACGGCGTCGTCGGCGTTGCTGAGCATGTGCCGGTCATGCCACGCGGCTTGCAGGTTGCGGCAATGGTTGATCGCAATGCGATAAAGCCAGGTGCGCCACGAGGATTCCCCCCGAAACTGATGCATCTTGCGGAAGGCCTTGAGGAACACGTCGTGGGTGGCGTCCTCGGCCTTTTCCGGATCACTCAGCAGCCGCAAGCACAAGTAATAGATCGCGCGGCTGTGCTCGGTGTACAGCTCGGCGAACACGGACGACTTCAGCCCGGCTTGCGGCGCGTCCGGACACTCACGTTCTGCCAGCGGCTCGCTCACGATAGTGTTCACTGGCCATTAGACAGAGTCCAGGCGCGGATGTCACGGGGAATAGTGGGGGGTGATGCGTGTTGCGTGTTCCGTGATTGGTAGCAGCCCCGGCTTGATTCCCGATTGCCAGTCCCCGATTATCAATCACCGATCACTGGTCACTAATCACCCTCCCTCATGCTCCAGGTTAAACTTGATCCACGTGTGCGAGCTGGTTTTCCGATTCCGCATCTCCATTTCCTCCAATTGATAGTCGCCCTGGACTTTTTCCAGATTCGTGGGATCGAACAGCTTGAGGAGTTCACCCTTGGCGTTGTAGGCGTCGGCATGAACGAGTCCGTGCGGTTTTTCGATCATGAACCACGACACGACGCGCGCGTAGCCGCCCGGGACCGGTTGCGGGTTGACGCTCTCCAACACGTCGCAGGACTTGCTGTGGCGCATCTCTTTCTTGAGCAAACGTTGGCGAGGCCAGTAGAGAAACTCGAGGCCGAGGTCCGCCACCCAGAAATCCGAGCCGGCGAAGGGAATCATGGTCTGGTCAGGCGCCAGTTCTCTCGGGAGGCCGTTGGTGGCGCCGGGTTCAGCCTGGTCGGTGAGTTGATACTGATTGGGCCGCTGGTCGGCGTGGATAACCGTCAACCTCATGCCGCCCGGCCCGCCCTCGGACGCCAGGGTTTCATAGACGCTAACCCAGTTGGTCGGCGTGGCCATGATCTCGAATCGCACCGGGATTTCCCGCTCGTTGCCCGCGGCGTCGCGGATTTTCACCCGCCCGGTGTTGGTGGTGCTCTGCTCCGGCTTTTGGGCCAGCAAGTCGGCCACCAGCGCGCACGCCTCCTTTTCGGCCTGGACCGGGTCCAGCGGCGGCGGGCGCGGTTCGTTCTGGCGTTGGCCAAAGCAAACCGCCAAAGAAGCCAAAAGGAGGGGAAGGAACCGGCCAAAGAATCCGAAATGGGCGCGGCTCCGCTTCATTTGTCGCGCAACGCCAGCGGCAGCAGTTCGGAAATGTGCCGGATGAAATGCACTTTCAGCTTGTCTCGGACCTCTGCCGGCACTTCGCTCCAGTCCGCCCGGTTCTGCTCCGGGAGGATAATCTGCTTGAGGCCGAAACGCGCCGCGGCGAGCACTTTCTCTTTGATGCCCCCGACCCGCATTACGCGCCCGCGCAAACTGATCTCGCCGGTCATCGCTACGTCCGACCGCACCCGCCGCCGCGCCAGCAAGGAGGCCAGCGCCGCCACGACCGTTACGCCTGCGCTGGGGCCGTCCTTGGGCGTCGCGCCCGCCGGCACGTGAATGTGCAGGTCGTACTTGCCGTAATCGGCCAGGTCAATGCCCAGCGCTTGGGCCTGGCTGCGCAAATAGCTCACCGCCGTCTGCGCGCTCTCTTTCATCACTTCGCCCAGCGAACCGGTCAGCAGCAGATTCCCTTTGCCCGGCATCCGCGTCGCTTCAATGAAAAGGATTTCTCCGCCCACGGGCGTCCACGCCAGGCCCGTGGCGATCCCGTACTCCTTGATCGTCTCGGCCGTTTCGTTCACGAACCGCGCGGCGCCCAGGTAGTCCTTCAGGGATTCGGGGGCCATGACCAGCGGTTTGCCGGCGTGCCCGTTGCTGACGATGCGGCGCGTCGCTTTGCGCGTCAGCGCCGCGATCTCCCGCTCCAATTGTCGCACCCCGGCCTCCCGCGTGTAATCGTGAATGACCCGCCGCAAGGTGGCGTCGGGTATCTTCACTTCCTGTTTGGCCAGGCCGTGCTCTTCCAACTGGCGCGGCACCAGGTAGCGCTTGGCAATTTGCAGCTTCTCGGACTCCGTGTAACTGGGCAGCTCGATGACTTCCAGCCGGTCCCGCAACGCCGGATGGACCGGCTCCAGCCAGTTGGCCGTCGTCAGAAACAGCACGCGCGAGAGGTCGAACGGGATATCCAGGTAGTGGTCGGTGAACGTGTGGTTCTGCGCCGGATCCAGCACTTCCAGCAAGGCCGCCGCCGGGTCGCCCCGAAAATCCGCGCCGACCTTGTCCAGCTCATCCAGCATGATCACCGGGTTGCGGCTTTCCACCCGGCGCAGCGTCTGAATGATGCGCCCGGGCAACGCCCCCACGTAAGTGCGGCGATGTCCCCGAATCTCCGCCTCATCCCTCATCCCGCCGAGCGAGATGCGGGCGAACTTCCGCCCCAGGGCCTCGGCCACGCTCCGGCCCAGGGAGGTCTTGCCGACGCCGGGCGGGCCCACCAGGCAGAGGATCGGGCCTTTGATTTGTTTCCGGCGCTTGATCACCGCCAGAAACTCCAGCAGCCGATCCTTCACTTTCGTCAGCCCGAAATGCTGCTCGTTGAGAATGCGCTCGGCTTCGGCCAGGTCGATCTTGTCCTCCGTTTCCTTCGTCCACGGCAGGCTGAGGATCCAGTCCAAATAATGCCGGCTCACCCCGTACTCGGCCGCCGCGGGAGGCATCTGTTGCAGCCGCTCCAATTCCTGCGTCGCCACCTGTTTGGGCTCGGGCGGCAACTGCGCTTGCTCGATCCGCTCGCGCAGCAGGCGGATTTCGCTGGCGTTGGGGTCGGACTCGCCCAACTCGCGCTGGATGGCGCGCATCTGCTCCCGCAAGAAGAAGTCGCGCTGCGTCTTCGAGATCGACGTGGCCACGTCGCTCTGAATCTTGGAGCTGAGGGTCAGGACTTCATGCTCGCGATTGAGCATCGGCAAGAGCCGCGTCAGGCGTTCCTTGACGGAATTGGTTTCGAGCAGCTTCTGCCGCTCCTCCAGGGTCAGGTTCAGGTTCACGGCGATCAGGTCCGCAAAGTGTCCCGGCTCCTCGGTGTTGAGCGCCGCAATCTTGATCTGCTCGGATAACGCGGGCGAAAGCTTGATGATCTCCTGAAACTGGCTCTGCGCGTTGCGCATCATCGCCGTCAGTTCCACCGAGTCTTCCTGCAGGTCTTTCACCAGCTCGAACTTCGCGCGCAGATACGGGGCGGTCGTCGGATACTCCTTGAGCTGAATCCGCCAGAGACCCTCGACCAGCACGCGCACCGTGTTGTCCGGGAACTTGAGCATCTTCAACACGCGGGCCGCGCAGCCGACCTCGTGCATCTCGTGCGGCAGCGGGTTCTCCGCTTCCGCGTTGCGCTGCAACACCACCCCCAGCAGCCGGTCCCCGCTCACGACGTCGTCAATGAGTTTTGTGCTCTGGGCCGTCTCGACCAGCAGCGGCGCCACCATCCCGGGAAAGATCACGATGTCCGACAAGCCCAGAATCGGCAAGGTCTCCGGCAAGGAGCGGGAAGAGACGCGCGCGGGCGCCTCCGGACTCCCGGCTGCTCCCAAAATACTTATAAACTCGGTGTCGGGCGAGGTCATGGTCGCTCCATATCGCAGTTTAGATGCCGCCGGCCTGAGAAAAGTTCAGGGAGGAGTTCAATTCCCCTCGGCAACGAGCACCTTGGTGTTTTTCACTTGCCGCTGCGCCAGCGGCACATCAATCCGCAAGAACCCATTCAGGTAAGCCGCTTTCGCCTGGCTCAAATCGTAAGCCGCCGGCAGCTCCAGCACGCTCTCGAAGGGGCCGTAATTGATCTCCATGACCAGGAAGCTGGCCTTGGCGGCCCGGCACCCATCCGGCCGGTTGCCCGAAATCCGCATCCGGTGCGCCTCCACCGTGATCTCCAGGTGTTCGCTCCGCATCCCCGCCAATTCCACCTTCACCACCAGCCCGTTGTCCGTCTCGTAAACGTCGGTGTTGGGCACCCAATGCGCCCGCGCCGGGGTTTCCACTCTGCCCGCGACGGAGCGAGTCACAAAATGCACCGACGAACTAACTTTGCACATGGCCATCTTGAGCGAAAAAACTCTATCTCAGCCGTTTCGGCTGCGCCAGCGCGCGCTCATCTCATCTTCACCAACACTTGGGAACGCTCCCCTTTGCGCGCGCGAAACACAATTGAACTTTGCGGGGACAACTCCTGCACGGCAGCACAACCGCAATGCGTGCCCCGCTCGAAACTGAATTTGCGCCGGCGAAACTTGCTCCCCACCAGCAATACCGCTGCGGAGGCAACGACCACCAACGACACCAACTGCTGCCAATCCATGCTCGCAACATAACCTCAAACGGGTGTCGTGCAACAAATGATTCAACTTAGAGCACCCACATTTCTTGTCGTCCACTTGACAAAATGTGCAAACCCATCCCCCTCCGTCAGATCCACGTCCTTCACCCGTCCTACCCCCTTCACCCTCTTCAGCCTTCGGCCTTCTTATCCCGCCACAGGCGGCCCTGGAGCTGGCACCGTTCCCGCCTGGGATATCACCGCTCCTGCCAGCGGGGCGCCGACGCTTCCCTTGAGTCCACCAGAAACTCCATGCCGCCCCGCCGGGCGATGTCCTGCAAGTACGCCTCAATCGAACCGGAGGCTTCCCCATAGGGAGAATCCAGCAGGGCCAGAAGAACAGCATGACGAGCGCCCTTGTGGCTGAGCCACAGGTCAATCCAGCTCTTTACCTCGTCGGGCAGACCCTCGGCCTCGTGAACCGAAATGATGACGAGGTCGGAAACGGAGGCCTCCTCGGCGGCGATTTCCTGCAATTCGCGCAGGCGAAAGGTGCCGAACAGCCAGACGTGTTCGACGATCTGGCACTGCTGGCCCAGATTGCAGGAAAGACGCTGGCAAAACTCCTTTACCCGCAGGCCCGTGACCGAGTCCTCGAAGGTGGCCAGGAGAGCCAACCGCTTGGCTTCCTTCCAACGCTGCCACACCTGAGGATCTGTGACGCTCGTGTTCATAACAAATCAGGCTTATATAAATACTTATACTCAAAATCAGCTTTAGTCAAGTGAACCTGCCTGGACTTCCGCCTCGGGGCCCTCGACTCTCAACACCACCGGCCCCTCCGTTCCCTCCCAAACCTCCCGCTTGCCAGCAAGCGGCGCTATGCCCATAGTGAATTCCATAGATGACCAAAGCCATGAAGATTCTCTCATTACCAGGCGAGTTGCTGGCCGTGCTCGCCTTGCTTTCGCTGCCGGCGTTTTGCCTTGGAGCCGAACCCGTTCCGCTCATTCATGGCCATGCCCATAATGACTATGAGCACAAGCGCCCGTTGCTGGACGCGCTGGACCGCGGTTTTTGCAGCGTCGAAGCCGATGTCCATCTTGTCGATGGCCAGCTCTTGGTCGCGCATGACCGCAGCCAAGTGAAACCGGCGCGGACGCTGCAGGCGCTTTACCTCGACCCGCTGCGCGAGCGTGTGAAAAGGAACGGCGGGCAGGTTTATCCGGCTGGCCCGGAATTCATTCTCCTGGTCGAACTCAAATCCGATTGGCAGACCAGCTACCCGGTCTTGCGCGACATCCTGAAGCAGTACGCCGGGATGCTCACCACCTTCCGGGCCGAGACAAAGGAGACCAAGGCAATTCGAGTTATCATCACCGGCCATCGCGCGAAGGGAATGTTCGCCGGCGAATCCATCCGCTATGCCTCGATGGACGGCGACCTCGCCGATCTGGACTCCGGCGCACCTGCAGACCTCATCCCCTGGATCAGCAGTAGTTGGGGCCAGAGCTTCAAATGGCGCGGCTCAGGCGCGATGCCCGAGGCGGAAAAGCTCAAGCTCAGAACCATCGTGGCCAAAGCCCATCAGCAAGGTCGGCGTGTGCGTTTCTGGGGCGCGCCGGACCAACCCGTGTTCTGGGGCGCAATGTTGGCCAATGGCGTTGACTGGATCAACACCGACGACCTGGATGGCGCGCAGAAGTTCCTGCTGAAGAATTGACGGCCTAGCCCGCCCGCTCAAATCGTCCCGCCGGCGGCCGCCGCCTCAGCAACTCGCAGTTCTTCAAGGCCAGCTCGTGCATCTCCAACACGAGGCTGCGCAGCTTCTCCCCGAACGGCGTGAGCGAATATTCCACGTGCGGACGCTTCGTCCCAAAGTCTTCGCGCTGCACCACGCCATCCAGTTCCAGCTCCCGCAACTGCGCCGTCAGAACCTTTTGGCTGATGCCTGGCAGCGCCTTGCACAGTTGCGCGTGACGCCGCGCCCCGGGAAACAGTTCCCGCAAGATGAGCACCTTCCACTTGCCGGCGATGACCGCCAGCAACCGCTCCACTTCACATTCAACAGCCTTGAGCTTCATGCCGGGCAGGCACTCAAAGGTGCCCTATTGTCGAAACTACAACCGGGTGCATCTTGAGGCAATATGATGACTATACGAAAAGCAAATGAAAGGGGCCACGCCGACCACGGCTGGCTCAACAGCTACCACACGTTCTCCTTCGCCGATTACCACGACCCGAATTGGATGGGATTCCGCAAGCTGCGCGTGATCAACGACGACACCGTCGCCCCCGGCGCCGGCTTCGGCGAGCACCCGCACCGCGACATGGAGATCATCAGTTACGTGCTCGACGGCGCCCTCGAGCACCGGGATTCGATGGGCAACGGGCGCGTGATCAAGCCGGGCGAATTCCAATACATGGCCGCGGGCACCGGCGTCGTGCACAGTGAATACAACCCGTCCAGGCGGGACCCGGTTCACTTTCTGCAAATCTGGATACAGCCGGACAAAACCGGAGCCAAGCCCGCCTACGGGGAGAAGGCCTATTCGAGCGCCACGCCCGGAGAGCCGAATCTCGTGGCCAGCAGATCAGGACGCGATGGCAGCATCCGCATCAACCAGGACGCCGACCTGTGGCTCGCCAGGTTCAGCGACAGCGAGACCCTGATGCACGAACTCAGGCCCAACCGTCATGCCTGGCTGCAGGTGGCCGAAGGCAGCGTCGAACTGAATGGCCGGAAGTTGTCGGCTGGGGATGGCGCCGCCATTAGCGAGGAATCTACGCTCCAATTGGTGGGCAGTGGGAAGGCGCAAGTCCTGTTGTTTGATCTTGATTAACCTTCCGGGGGCCGCGCTCCGGTGCCGGACGGGATAAAACATTGCTCCCGCCTCGGGCGTCGCGTAAACCTCCGCCGTGAAAAAGCAAACCGCGCCCGCTGCGGGACCCGCTCTGTCGCGGGGCCTGCACCGCTACCTGTATTTCACGGCGGCGACCACGGGGGCCGCGATCATGGTGGTGGAGATTCTGGGGGCCAAAATGCTCTCGCCCTACGTCGGCCTGTCGCACTTCGTCTGGACGGCGCAGATTGCCGTGACGCTGGTGGCGCTGGCCTGCGGCTATTACGCGGGCGGATGGTTGGCGGACCGGTCGCAACAGCTCGCCCGGCTTTACTGGGCCATTTTGGGCGCGGCGCTTTACCTCGCCTTGACGGTGCGAATCTGCGAACCGGTCGCCTATTGGTGCCTCGACTTCAACCTCGCCGTCGGTTCCCTGCTGGCTTCGGCGATCCTCTTTTTCGTCCCGCTGGCGTTGCTGGCGATGACGGGGCCGTTTCTGGTGCGCGTCATCACCTCGTCCGTGGCCGGCGTGGGCGGCAACGTCGGGCGGCTGACTTCCGTCGGCACCCTGGGCAGCCTGGCCGGCACGCTGCTCATCGGCTATCTACTGATTCCCCTGCTGCCGAACTCGCTCACGATGTATTTCACGGCGCTGGCGCTGATGCTGGTTTGCGCCGGCTACTTCCTCCTCTGCCGCCGCAAGGGGCCGTCCGCCGTGGTGCTGCTGTTGGCGCTGGGTTCAGCGGTCGGCGAAAAGAGCTGCCTGGGCATGACGCACGACTACACTTATGTGACCGAGTTGTTCCGGGGCAACTCTCATTTCGGCCTGCTCCAGGTGCTGGATCGGTCCGACGGCGGCTGCCGTTATTACCTGAACGACAGCCTCACCCAGAACACCTACGACCCGGGGCGGAAGCTCAGCGTCTCCCATTTCACCTACGCCCTCTCGGGATTGGCGCGGGCCTACACGACCAATATCCACGACGTGCTCTGCATCGGCCTGGGCGTGGGCATCGTGCCCATGGAGTTCGCCCGCCGCGGCGCGCGGGTGGACGTGGTGGAAATCAACCCTGCGGTCGTGCCGCTCGCCGTCCGCTTCTTCGACCTGCAAACCAACAAGCTCAACCTGACGCTGGACGACGGACGCCATTTCCTGAACCGTTGCCGCAAGCAGTACGACGTGGTCGTGCTGGACGCTTTTCTGGGCGACTCCTCGCCTTCGCACCTGATGACGCGGGAAGCGTTTGCCTCTATTCGGCGGGGGTTGCGCCCCGGCGGCACGCTGGTCATCAACAGCTTCGGCAACCTGGAAGACGGCAAAGATTTCTTCGCCGCCTCACTGAACAAGACCTTGCGAGCCGTCTTCACGGGCGTGCGGATTCACACCAGCGGGGATGGAGGAATCTTCTTTGTCGCCACGGATCGTTCGGCTCCGGCTTTTGTGCGCCCGCCGAGTCTGGAGAACGTCCATCCGGAAGTCCTGCCCGACACCGAAGCCACCTACGCCGGTGTGGTAGATACGCTGCCTGGACATGGCCGCGTGCTGACCGACGACTACAACCCGGCTGAGTTTTACGACGCCCGGAACCGTGAGGAATTCCGCCGCCGGCTGGCCATGGCGGCGAAGGAATTGTAAAACCAACCGAGGAGAGGAGGGAAATTCATTTTCTCCTTAACCCCTTTAACCCCTCGCTTGCGCCATTGCCGTCCCGGGCCAATGTGTGGTTATATTACTGCTATGCAAGATGATCGGAAAAAGCCCGACGACCGCAACAAGATGAACGAGCTGGACCGGCTGCGCCACTCCTGCGCCCACGTGATGGCCACCGCCATCCTGCGCCTCTGGCCGGATGCCCAGTTCGCGGCCGGGCCACCGGTCGAGAACGGGTTTTATTACGACGTGGAGTTGCAGCATCGCATCACGCCCGAGGATTTCCCGGCCATCGAGGCCGAGATGAAGAAGGAGATCAAAGCCAATCATCCCTTCGAGAAGGTTGTCGTCACCCGCGAGCAGGCGATCAAGGACTCGGAGAGCGGCCGGCTCGGCGGCTTAAGCGAGCGGCCGGGCAACCCGAGCAAGTTCAAGCTGGGCAACCTGCAGGACATCCCCGATAGCGAGGCCATTTCCTACTACAAGACCGGCGACTTCATTGACCTGTGCGCCGGGCCGCACGTGATGCGCACCGGCAACATCGGCGCCTACAAGCTCACCAGCGTCGCCAGCGCCTACTACAAAGCCGATGAGAACAACCCGCAACTCCAGCGCATCTACGGCACCGCGTTCAAGAACAAGACCGAGTTGGAGGCCTACTTCAAGATGCTGGAAGAGGCCAAGCGCCGCGACCACCGCAAGATCGGCCAAGAAATGGGCCTGTACACCATTGACCCGGATTTCACCGGGCCCGGCTTGCCGCTTTGGCTGCCGAAGGGGGCGGCGATTGCCGAGGAGCTGGAGAAGCTGGCGAAGGAAACCGAGTTTCTGGCGGGCTATGTGCGCGTGAAGACGCCGCACATTGCCAAGGAGAAAATGTATCTCACTTCGGGGCACCTGCCGCTTCTTTACAAAGACTCTATGTTTCCCCCGATGGAGCTGATTGAAGAGGAAGACCGCCCGGACAAGCGTTTCCTGGAGTCACGCGTTCAGCTCGCCCTCCAAAAGAAGCAGGAACTGGCGGGAACTGGCGACGTTGAGAAGATTGCTCATTGGGACAAGCAACAGGCCGAAGCCGCAGAAGCCATTGATAAGCTCACGACGCGCTACTACCTCAAGGCCATGAACTGCCCGCACCACCACCGCATCTTTGCGGCGGAGCCGCGCAGTTATCGGGATTTGCCGCTGCGCCTGGCCGAATACGGCACCTGCTACCGCTACGAGCAATCGGGCGAACTCTTCGGCCTGATGCGCGTGCGCTCGCTCAACATGAACGACGCGCACATCTACTGCACCCGGGAGCAGTTCGCCCAGGAGTTCAATGCCGTCAACGAGATGTATTTGAAGTATTTCAAGATCTTCGGCTTCGGGAAATACGTCATGCGCTTCAGCACCCATGGCAAGGAGGGGTTGGGGAGGAAATACGTCAACGAACCCGAGCTGTGGATCCAGACCGAGAACATGGTGCGCGACGTCCTCAACAACTCCGGCATCAACTACGTCGAGGTGTCCAACGAAGCGGCGTTCTACGGGCCGAAGATTGATGTGCAGGTCTGGAGCGTCATCGGTCGCGAATTCACGCTGGCCACCAACCAGGTGGATTTCGCGCAGCCCAGGCGCATGGGTCTTGTCTATCGCGACAAGGATAACACGGACAAGACCCCCTTGTGCATCCACCGCGCCCCGCTCGGCACGCACGAGCGGTTCATCGGCTTCCTCATCGAGCATTACGCCGGCAACTTCCCGCTCTGGCTCGCGCCCGAGCAGGTGCGCGTGCTGACCATCGGCGAGGAAGCGCCGCTGGTGAGCTACGCCAAAGCCATCGTGCAGGAGCTGCGCGCGCAGATGGTCCGAGCCGAGGGCGATTACAGCAACGACAAGATCAACGGCAAAATCCAGCAGGCGGAGCAGGCGAAGGTCCACACGATGCTGGTGGTCGGCCCACGCGACATGGCCGCCAACGCCGTCAGCGTCCGCGTCCACGGCAAAGGCAGCCTGGGCGCCAAGCCGAAGGCGGAAGTGGTGGCGAATCTGCTAGACAACATCCGGGCGAGGCGTTAGCCTCCCGTACCGGATATGGCAACTCGAAGAAGCTCCAAAGGGATATGGGTCAATATTATTCGCTACGTTCAAACGCCACTTGGGTTTTACACGCTGGCGCTGCTTATCGTTGAATCCGCACTGACGGGAACTCTCAGTCTGGTCAAGGACGAACAGAAACTGACGGTCTTTACCTGGATCATTGTCGTGTTTCTTAGCGTGCTTGTAGTCGTAAGCATCTTGGTGTTCTGGGATCCCAAGCGCCTGTTGTATGGCAAAGAAGAACATGCCAACCCAGCCTCCGAACCCTCGGCGCTGCGAGACCAGATCGAGGACCTGATCCAGGCCAACGTGAAACCGGAATGCTTGAAAACCCAGGGGAAATGATGGAAACTGAGAATATGAACTGGCAGCAAACAGTCAAAGATGCGGACGAGATCAAAGTGTTCATGGCGCTAGACAGACCCGATTATACTTGGCGCACGATCAGCGGCATTGCCCGCCAGACCGGATTGAGCGAAGATCGGGTGGCTCAGATTCTATCCAAATACAATCTGACGCTGACCCGGCTTTCGGAAACTCCCTCCGCGTCGGGGTCCGCGCTGGTCGGGTTGATCGAAAAGGTTGGCGCATAGCACCGTGTGGCTCCTGTTGTTTGCTGATGCCAATACTGTCCGCGCCGAGGGCGATTACAGCAACGACAAGATCAACGGCAAAATCCAACAGGCGGAACAGGCGAAGGTCCACACGATGCTGTGTGGTCGGCCCGCGCGACATGGCCGCCAACGCCGTCAGCGTCCGCGTCCATGGCAAAGGCAGCCTCGGCGCCAAACCGAAGGCAGAAGTGGTCGCGGATATTCTAACTGCGATTCGCGAGCGGCGGGCGTAGCCGCTATGGCCCATGAAGCCGAGCGCCCGCGCCCGCGTGGCCAGACATAAGGCCGCTTCTGGGTTCGTAGGCCAGAGAGACGATGCTTTGGTTCGTAACCTGGTTCCGGCAATTCCCGATGGTCTTGTTCTGCTGCGGGTCTCACACGCCCAGCGCGCCGGAGGCCGGGCAAGCGCGGTCACCGGGATGGATCTCGGATGGTGGCGAATGTCATGGTGAATTACTGCCGGCGTTTGAAAACGAGGCTATGGAGTTGCGAGGGTGAGGTAGTGATTCACGCGAGCGGTCGGGCGCTCCCGCAGCCGTGCCTGGGGTTGCGGCAGGGCCATCGGCCAGCCTACTCCCTAACCGGTCTTCCCTCACGGTAAAGCCGCAGCAACTCCTGGTTTCGCTGAAGGAGGTTTGTCTGACCGAGAGAGCCCGCCAGATCACAGGCTTTTTGCCCAGCCTCAACCGCCTTTTCAAACTGACCGGCTTGGGCATAAGCCGCGGCCAGTGTGCCAATAAAGACCGTCTGTTTCCACGAGGTGAGTTCGCAGGCGCGCTGGGCCAGTTGCACCGCCTGAGGACCGTCGCGCAGTTCAGGAAGAGGCGAGGTTGCGCGGAGCCAGGCCAGGTTGTTGAGTGAGTCTGGAAGGTTCGGGTTCAGGCGCAGGGCCTCCGTATAGTGGGCGGCGGCCTGCGCCGGTTGGCCGCTCTGCAGCAAAGCGTCCGCCAGCCCGGCCTGAGCTTCCGGCAACTGGGGAGCTAACTCCAAGGCTCTCTGGAAATGGGCTATGCCTTCGGCCAAGCGCCCTTTCTCCACCAGAGCCGTGGCGAGATTATGGTGGGCATTGGCAAAATCAGGGCTGCTCTCCAAGGCTTTTTGGTAGTGGGCAATCGCCTCGTCCACCTGTCCCTTCTGGAGCAGGAGATTTCCGAGATTATTGTGGGCGGCCGGAAAGGCCGGCTGGATTTCCAACGCCCTCTGGAAATGGGCGATGGCCAGGTCCAGTTGTCCCTTTTGCCGGAAAGCGTTGCCGAGGTTGTTGTGGACCTCGGCGTAATCCGGTTTCAGGCGGAGGGCTTCCTGGTAATGGCGGATCGCCTCGTCGGTTTGGCCTTTCTTGTCGAGAGCGGCGCCGAGGTTGTAGTGGGCCTCCGCGTAATTCGGTTTCAGACGGATGGCTTCCTGGTATTGGCGGATCGCCTCATCCATTTGACCTTTGCTGACGAGGGCGATGCCGAGGTTGTAGTGGGCGTCGGCGTAATTCGGTTTCAGGCGGAAGGCTTCCTGGTATTGGCTGATCGCCTCGTCGGTTCGGCCTTTCCTGACCAGGGCGATGCCGAGGTTGTTGCGGGTCCCGGCGTAATCCGGTTTCAGGCGGATGGCTTCCTGGTATTGGCGGATCGCCTCGTCGGTTTGGCCTTTCTCGCGGAGGGCGTTGCCGAGGTTGTTGCGCGCGACCCAGGCGGAAGGGTTTTCCGCCAGAGTGAAGTTCCACAGCGTTTTCTCGTCAACATACCACGCGCTCTGCTGCCAAGTTAAGATGAACAAGACGGCGAGGATCACCAGCGCAGCTAACCGGCAGGCCCGAAGCTGGAAGCGGGAAGAAGTGACGTTCAATCTGGAACACAGGGCGCCCGTCGCCAGCGCGATTGGCCCGATAATCGCAAAATACTGCCAGTGGTCGGCGACGTGGGAGTATTGCAGGAAACCGATGTTCATGAACCCCAAAACCGGCAGCAGCATCACCAGGTAATAGCCGAGGCAAAGGAGGCAGGGCCGGCCCCAGCCACGCCGATAACGCCAGAAGAGCAGGAACATTCCCACCAGCAGCAATCCAGGAACATAGGACAGCGCATCGGACGGATTAATGTGCCATTGGGGATAAATGTAATTCAGATGCAATGGCAGCGCCGCTTTGTCGAGGTAAAACCAAACGGCCCAGCCTGCGCCAGCCAACTGCGACCAAAAGCCGTCCTCCGGTATGACGCCCGGGGCGCCGTTCCTAAGTTGCTCAAACCAAATCGTGAGCAGGCCCAGAATGCCTGCCGCGCCAAAAAACGGCGCGCTGCGCCACAGGTCCATGAGGGCCACCCGCCCCCGGCGCCACCAAGCCAAGCCCAGCAGGAGCAGGGGCAGGGGCGCCACCGCGGTCTTGCTCAATAGGGCCAGCACAAAGCTCAAGAGCGACAGCCAGTAGAGAAACGCCGATGGAGGATGGAGGATAGAGGATGGAGGCGGGTCTTTCTCGATCTTCGGTCCTCCATGTTCTGTCCTCAGCTCCCGGGCACTCTCCCAGCGCAGGTAGAACAGCAGACTCAGCAAATAGAAGACCATGCACAAGGCGTTCTTGCGCTGCGAGATCCAGGCCACCGATTCCACGTTGACCGGATGCAATGCGAAGACGGCCGCCGCCAGCCAGGCGCCGGGGACGCTCAAGCGCTGGAGTACCCGCCACACCAGCAGGGCGCTGATCGCGTGCAGCACCAGGTTGACCCAGTGATAGCCCGCCGGGTTAAGCCCCCACAGCGCGTACTCCAGGCGGAGGCTGGTGAAAACGAGCGGATAGTATTGCGGTGCGCTGAGTGAGAACCAAATCTGCTTCAGGCCGCCTGGCTCCCAAAGCAACCGGTTTTGCGTAACGTGAACATCATCGTCCCAAACGAATCCCGCATTCCAGGCCGGCGCGTACGCAATGAAGGTAGCCACCACCAATAGCAAGCCAAAGAGCCATCCCCGATTCCACGCGGAACACAGGAATTGGGCCATTCCCTTCGCCGCCGGCTCGGGTCTGTCCTTGGAGACTGCCTTGGAAGAGAACGCCCGCGCCGCCTCAGGCTCGTTGAATTGATGATCTGCATGCTGCTTCACTCAGTTCAAAGTTGA
>JBEKJO010000023.1:0-47044 GCA_050011195.1 Verrucomicrobiota bacterium
AACGAACTGACGCTGCTGACGGTGACCAACACCGCCTTCGAAACGAACATCCACGCGACGCTGGGTTACGCGCTGGTGAATCCGCCTGGCGGGGCCGCCATTGATGGCAACGGCATCATCACCTGGACCCCGAGCCAGAGCCAAGGCTCGAGCACCAACACCATTACGACAGAGGTCACCAACACCGATCTCTACGATCTGGTCAACCCCCATTTGAGCGCCACCAACAGCTTCACCGTGATCGTCAACGGAACGATAGCTCCGCCTGTGATTCAATCTATCGCTGTGTCCAACGGCGTCGTCACGATTACCTGGAGCGCAGTGACTGGCCAGAATTACAAGCTGCAGTACAAAAGCAGCCTGGATGACACCGACTGGAACGATTTTCCGTCGAGTTCAATAGCAACCTGGTCGCAGGCCAGCGCGACCGATACTATGAGCGGGGGGGCGCAGCGATTCTATAGGGTTGTTCTCCAACCCTGAAATAGAGTGTCGTGGTGCGATCAAAAGTGGCCATATCTGTGCGGTCAAAAGTGGAATAATGCAGCCTCGCGGATGTTGTTGTTAGGGGTTTCCGTAATTTGAAGGAGGAACGTTCCGTAATCAACGGAATCCTGGTTTTCCGGGCGCATGGTAAACTGGAAGCGGTTGTGCAGAGCAGGCACGTTTTCTTTGCATGCCTCAAGTTTATGATCGTACGATGTCAAGCTGAATGGGCGCACGGATCGCCAGTATCTATTGCATGAACGCCGTGGTGTCGAAGTTCCACGACCGGCTCTTTGCCGGAGATGTCGCCGGCGCCTCCCCGCAAGCTTCAATTATTTCGGATTCCAGTCATGCAAATTAACGTCATCGATTACTTCGAAAAGGGCTCCCTGCTGAAATGCAGGAACAAAGTGGCCGTGAGGGAACAGAATCGCGAGTACACCTTTGGCGACCTCGAACGGTTCGCCAAAAATTGTGCCGCGTTGATTCTAAAAAGGCTCTCTGCGAGGAATCAGCCGGTTCCGGTGTTCCTGCCCAAGAGTGCTCAGAATATCGTGGCTGACCTCGGCATTTTGTACAGCGGAAACTGCTATGCGAATCTGGACATCAAGTCTCCGCCCCAGCGGCTGAAAGGGATGCTGCAGAATCTCGATGCCAGCGTTATCATAACCTCCGCAGCCCATGTGGCGGCGCTGCGCGCCCTTGAGATTTCGGAGGACAAACTGCTCCTCGTGGAGCAGGCGATGGTGGCCGAGACGGCTTATGACAACGCGACGTTGCTAAAGCGACTTGATTCGGTGGTGGACACCGATCCGTACTGCATCATCCACACCTCGGGCTCGACCGGCCTTCCCAAAGGGGTGGCCTTGAACCACCGCAGCACGATCGATTTTGCGGACTGGGCGTTCGCGCGTCTCGGATTGGACGGGAGTGAAGTCATGGGGAGCTTGGCTCCCATTTATTTTGACGCCTACACGCTTGAATTCTGCCTGTGCATAGCCAAAGGGGCCACCTGGGTCGTTATTCCAGACCAGCTCGCGATGTTTCCCGCCAAACTGGTTGAGTTTCTGGCCACCCAGCCGATCAACTTCATCTTCTGGGTCCCGACCATCATGGTGAATATCGCCAACCTCGATTTGCTGGCGAAGATGAAGCTGGACCGGCTTAAGAAAGTGCTTTTCATCGGCGAAGTTTTCCCGACCAGGCATTTCAACTACTGGCGACGCCACCTGCCGGGCGCCCTGTTTGTGAATCTCTACGGTCCGATTGAGATCACGGTTGCCTGCACCTACTACATTGCGGATCGCGAGCTCCCGGAGGAAGAAAAGATGCCGGTGGGCTTTCCGTGCCGCAACACGGACATCCTGATTCTCAACGACCAGAACCAGCTCGCGAGGCAGGACGAACAGGGCGAAATCTGCGTGCGCGGAAGTTCCGTGGCGCTGGGCTATTGGAACAACCCCGAGCGAACCGCCAAGGGCTTTGTCCAAAACCCCCTCAATCACCATTACCCGGAGTTGATCTACCGGACGGGCGACCTCGGTTATTGGAATGACCGAGGGGAGGTCATGTTCCTGGGCCGCAGGGACTTTCAGATCAAACATCTCGGGTATCGGATTGAACTCGGCGAGATCGAGCACGCGGTGCTTCAGGTGGAGGGCATTCGCAATTGCTGTGTCGTCTATAATCAGAACAAGAAGGAGATCACTCTGTTTTACGAATGCGACAAGGAACTAGCGCCGGCGTTCATCCGCGAGCGCCTTTCGCCGCTGCTGCCGAAATACATGCTGCCGACGGTGTTCACTTGGATGGAGCTCATGCCGCGCAATCCCAATGGCAAGATCGACCGGCAGAAGCTGGTTTCGAGCGCCAACTGAGAAATGATGGATCGCCTCACAACCGTCACCCAGGTGTATGATGCCATCCAGGGGGCAAAGGCAGGCGCCTCGGCTTTCTGCACCAACTTCTTCCCGGCTCACGGGAAGGTGCAGGGGTGGATCGACCACGGTGAATTACTCGGCGAACTCCGGGGTCGATCAGCCTTCTTTCTCAGGAAAGATCGTGATTTCTGGCATTTGTACTTCTGTGCCTCGAATGTGGCGGCGCTCCAGCGAGAAATCACGGCGTTCCCCGGCTTGAAAACAGAGCGGGTGGCGGTGGACCTCGTGGGGAGCGAGGCAGTCCTGGGCGAATTACTGAACGTGGTGGAATCCGCGGGGTTTCGGCGTTATGCCCGGCTGCTCCGCTTAGCCCGCCCCAATCAGCCCGGACAGCCGCAGCCTTCTGCTGATGGCACGGAAGTGCTGTGCGCCGAAAAAACGGATTGCCAGGCGATCATGGATTTGCTGGAATGCTCCTTTGATCGTTACGCGGACCAGCTTCCCATGCTCTACGAAATTGAAGCGGCAATCGCGGCGCGTCAGGTCCTGGCAATCAAGTGCGAGGGGGCGCTCGCGGCGCTGCTCTTTTTCGAGAGCCAGGGTTTCACTTCCACGGTCCGGTACTGGGTGGTGGCCGAGCGGTTTCGGTCGCACCGCTTTGGCTCAACCTTGATGCGTCATTACTTCGCGGCCCAAAGCGCTGTCCGGCGCTTCATACTTTGGGTCACTGCTGACAACGAGAACGCGGTCCTGAAATACCGCCATTACGGTTATGCGCCCGACGGGCTGATGGATCACGTCCTCGTTAATTGGCTCGTCCATCCATGAAGTCACTTCCAGAAATCTTGAAGGAAATCCGTCCCGAATTCGATTTTACCGCCTCCAGCGACTTTATCGCCGACGGCATGCTTGATTCCTTCGACCTGATGACGCTGGTAGCGACGCTGGACAAGACTTACGGCATCTCCATTCAAGGCACGGACATTGTGCCGGATAATTTCAAGAACCTCCAAACGATCGGGGTGCTTTTGCGCCAATGCGGGGTTCAGGCATGAATTTCATTTTCCGCCGCAAGCGCATTTCCGGGATTCTCACCGTCGTGCCCGCCAACGAGCGGTCATTCGTTGAAGAGATGAGGAACTTCAACTTCCCGGAAGCCCGCTCTTTGAAACTGAAGGAAGTGATGGGCTACAACAAGCGCCGTCTGGTCGAGCCACACGTGTGTGTTTCGGACTTGGCCGTGTTCGGCTTGCAGCACCTCTTGGAGCGTGGCCTCCTGACCCGCGACCAGATTGACGTGCTGCTCCTTGTCACGCAATCCCCGGACCATTTCATTCCACCCACCAGCAACATCATCCAGGGGCGTCTGGGCCTGAAACAGGACATGCTGTGTCTGGACATCAATCAGGCCTGTGCGGGCTTTGTGGTCGGACTGATCGAGGCCTTTCTGCTCCTGGAACAAGAAAGCGTCCGCAAGGTGGTTCTAATCAACGGCGACGTGCTTAGCCGCAAGACCTCGCCGAAGGACCGGAACATTTATCCGCTAATGGGCGATGCTGCCTCTCTCACCGTGGTGGAGCGCGACGCGGAAGATTCCGTCATCCACGCCAACCTCAAGATGGACGGCTCACGTCACGAGGCGTTGATGATCCCGGCGGGTGGATTTCGTCTGCCGTCCTCGCCGGAGACCGCGGTGTTGGAGGACGCTGGGGACAACAACCTCCGGGCTAAAGACCATCTTCGGATGGACGGCTCCGCCATCTTTAACTTCGTCCAAGTGGAAGTGCCGCCCCTGATCGAGAGCTTGCTGGCCAGCGCCGGCGCTTCGATGGACTCAGTGGATTACTTCCTGTGCCACCAGCCGAATCGGTTCATGCTCCAAAAACTGGCGGACAAGATGAAGGTGCCTTACGCCAAAATGCCCAGCAATGTGGTAGAACACTTCGGCAACGGTGGCGGTGCAACTTTGCCCATCGCGATCACGTTCAACCTCGCCAGCCAGTTAAGAAACGGCCATTGTCAAGTGTGCGTGGCTGGTTTTGGGGGAGGGCTGGTGTGGGCCTCCATGCTGATGCGTCTGGGCGGGCTTTCCTTTTGTGAGATGATCGATTTTGCATAGCTCTGAATCGTATGAACGAGTTCTTAACGAAGATTGCCGCTATCCTGGAGGTGGATGAAGTGAAAGAGTCTGACGAGCTCAAGGCATTTCCGCAATGGGACTCGCTCTCCGTCTTGTCTGTCATTGCGATGCTGGATGCCAATTATGGCGTGAACCTGCGGGCTGCCGACCTCGGGCCGATCAAATCGGCCGGCGATCTCTGGCGTCTGGTGCAGTCCCGGAAGCGAACGTGAACCTGGTGTTTTCGTCGCGGGTTCCCAGTCAGTGCCGTTCGGCCTTGGAAGACCTGTTGTTTTTTAATCCGCAACAACACCGTGTGCGCGAAGGTATTCTTGAATCGTTAGAGCAGTTTGGCCAGCCCAGGCTGGAGGAGACTGCCGACGGCCTGTCGGTCCGGGTTGGGAATCACGAGGCGCAAACCTTGTTCGCCTATGACCGGGACCGTCGCGGCATTGACCCGGTGGGCCTGGTGGTTTTCTTACGAACCGCACCGAGTGACATCGCAATCATGCACGTGGCCGTGGATCCGGACTATTCCCTCCAGGGCCGGCACGGGGGTATGGGGGTCGGGCTCACGCTGGTCGAGAAGGTCAAGGAAATCGCGGCCCGGATCGTCGGCATCAAACGGATCGTGTTCTTTTACCGTCAGGAGGTCGTCATCAAGCTGTGAAACCAATAACCTTGACCTTGGCTGGCAGGGGGGTTAAGCCAATCGCGCAAGATGGCGATGGCCGGCAAGCGCGGTGGCGGTTGGCGATGTAAAATTATGCAGCACACGATACAGGCCGAAGGATTCGGGGTGCGCCTGCGCCCGGTGCGGATGGACGATGCGCCCTTCATCGTCTGGCTGCGCAATCTGGATCATGTGAAGGGGCGATTGGGAGATTCCGCCACCGACGCCGCCAGTCAGGAGGCCTGGCTGAAGACGTATTTCGATCGGCCGGGTGATTACTATTTTATCATCGAGACCGCCGGCAGGATCGCAGTGGGGGCCTACGGCATCTACGATCTGAAAGGATCGAGCGGGGAGTCGGGTCGGTGGGTGATCCGCCCGGATGTGCCGGCGGCCATTCCCGGTGCGGTGTTGGCCTTCGACATCGCTTTTAACAAGTTGCGCCTCACGGAGGTGCGGGTCACGACCGTGTCCACAAACCGGTCGGTGCTTTCGCTCAATCGCAAGTTCGGATTTCGGCAAACGGGCATCACTAAGAATGCCCGGATGATCGGCGGCCAAGCCGTTGATTTGGTGCATTTCTTGCTGGATGGAAAAGATTGGCCGAAGGTCCGCGCCGGTGTTTTACCGCTGGCTCAGGTGGCCGAAAGGCAAGTGCGTGAATGGGAGCGCGCGCAACGACCGGCGTGAAGAGAACGGGCGCCTGGCCGGGGGCAATGGGTTGCGGAAGCAAATGGTTGCACAGTTACAAGGCTGCAACGTTAAACAGGTTAAACCTTAGAAATGAGGCAAGAGGCGGCACGCCAACAGAAACAATAAGGACAGAAAGCGGGCAGATGTTTTATGGAACTCAACGAATGCAAACTGATTGAGCTGCCGAAGATCCAGGATCCACGCGGCAACTTGACGTTTCTCGAAAACAATCGGCACATTCCGTTTGCGATCAAGCGAGTGTTCTATCTCTACGATGTGCCTGGCGGGGCGGACCGTGCCGGTCACGCTCTGAAGAAGTGCCATCAATTTCTGATCGCCATGTCCGGGAGTTTCGATGTCGTGGTGTATAACGGGAAAGACAAGCAGCGGTTCCACCTGAACCGTTCGTATTACGGGTTGCATTTGCCGCCGATGTTGTGGCGGGAGATCGACAACTTTTCCTCCGGGTCAGTGTGCCTGGCGCTGGCATCGGAGCCGTACGATGAGAAGGACTATTTTCGGGATTACCGCGAATACTTGCGCGCCATGGGAGGCGCCGGTTCGTGAAGGTGCCGTTTTTGGACCTGGTCGGCCCGTACGAAGAGCTCAAAGCGGAGCTGGACGAGGCCTACTTCCGTTGTATGCGCTCGGCCTGGTACATTCTGGGCCGGGAGGTGGAGGCCTTCGAGCACGAGTTCGCGGCGTATTGTGGCGTGCAGCATTGCGTGGGCGTGGGCAATGGCCTTGAGGCGCTGCACCTGATCCTGCGGGGTTACGGCATCGGCGCCGGGGACGAGGTCATCGTTCCCTCCAACACGTATATCGCGACCTGGTTAGCGGTGTCGTATGCGGGCGCCAGGCCGGTGCCGGTTGAGCCGAATCCAGAGACCTTTAACATCGATCCGGCGCGAATCGAGGCGGCCATCACTGCGAGGACCAAAGCCATCATGCCCGTGCATCTGTACGGGCAGCCGGCGGACATGGAGCCGATCATGAGTATTGCCCGGGAGCGCGGGTTGAAGGTGATCGAGGATAACGCGCAGGCCCAGGGCGCGCGTTACAAGGGGCGGCGCACCGGTTCGCTGGGCGATGCCGCAGGCCACAGCTATTATCCCGGGAAGAACCTCGGCGCCTTGGGGGATGCGGGCGCGGTCACTACGAACGACGCCGCGTTAGCAGATCGTGTCCGCACTCTGAGAAACTACGGTTCAAAGAAGAAGTACTATAACGAGTGCAAAGGCTTCAATTCGCGATTGGACGAACTGCAAGCCGCCTTCCTGCGAGTGAAACTGAAGAAGCTTGACGAGTGGAATGAACGCCGGCAGGCGGTGGCAGCTCGTTATCGAGCCGGCTTTGACGGCTCCTCAGGATTGACTTTGCCCTTGGTGCCGGTCTGGGCGGAGCCGGTCTGGCACCTGTTTGTGGTGCGGCATCCGAATCGGGACGGTTTGCAGCAAGGGCTTACGGAAGCGGGCATCGGGACGCTGATTCATTATCCGGTTCCGCCGCATCTTTCTGGCGCCTATGCCGACGGCAAATGGGCTTCGGGCGCTTTTCCTGTTGCGGAAACCCTGGCGAACACTGTCTTGAGCTTGCCGATGGGGCCTCATTTGCGGGAAGGCCAGGCGGGCCTGGTGGTGGGAAAGACAATCGAGACACTCAGGAATCTGGCATAAAGCAATGAAAACAGCAATAGTTGGGCTGGGCTACGTCGGACTGCCGCTGTCGCTTCAGTTCGCCCGCTCGGGTGTGACCGTGTTAGGGCTGGATGTGGATGCGGCCAAGGTGGACGCTCTTCACCAGGGAAAGAGCTACATCAAACATATTCCTTCCAAAGCCGTGACGGAGATGGTGCGTGCGGGCACATTCTCGGCGGCCAGCGATTTCAGCCGTATCCGGGAAGCCGATGCGGTCATTATCTGCGTCCCCACGCCCCTCAACAAGAATCGGGAGCCGGACATTTCTTACATCATCGACACCGGCAGGAGCATCGCGCGGTATCTGCGCAAGGGGATGCTCGTGGTGCTGGAATCTACCACCTATCCGGGCACTACGGACGAGGACCTGCGCGAGGTGCTCGAGATCGGCTCCGGTCTCGAAGCCGGGCGCGACTTCCATCTGGCATTCTCGCCCGAACGCGAAGACCCCGGCAATCCCGACAGCAAAGTGGCCCTGATTCCCAAGGTCGTCGGCGGCTACACGCCGGCCTGTCTGGAAAAGGCCATTGCTCTTTATTCCAAGGCGGTCAAGACGGTCGTGCCGGTGTCGTCCTGTCGCGCCGCCGAGGCGACGAAGTTGCTCGAAAACACCTTTCGCGGTGTCAACATCGCCCTCGTGAACGAGCTCAAGATGGTTTATAGCGCCATGGGCATAGACGTCTGGGAGGTCATTAACGCGGCCAAGACCAAGCCCTTCGGCTTTATGCCCTTCTACCCGGGGCCGGGCCTGGGCGGGCATTGCATCCCGATTGATCCCTTCTACCTCACCTGGAAGGCGCGCGAATTTGGCCAGAACACCCGCTTCATCGAGCTGGCCGGCGAGATCAACACTTCCATGCCCGCTTATGTGGTGCACCGGGTGGCGGACGCGCTCAACGATCGGCGGAAAGCGATCAAAGGCAGTTCCGTCCTCGTTCTCGGGCTCGCTTACAAGCCCAACGTGGACGACGAGCGCGAGTCGCCGAGTTACGTCCTGATGGAGATGCTCAAGGAGCGCGGAGCCAACGTCGCTTACTACGATCCTTATGTGCCCGTCATCAAACCGACCCGCGAACATGCTCACTGGGCCGGCACCAAGTCGGTCGCCTGGAACAAAGAAACGATCACGGCCTTTGACGCGGTGCTGATCGCCACCAACCACGCCTGCATCAATTACCAGGAATTGGCGAATTGGACCGAGTGCATCGTGGATACGCGCAATGCGATGGCGGCCGTCCCCACCCTCCCCAACCACGTCTGGAAAGCCTGAGAGCCATACAGCATTGACCTCCGCCGCATGGAGGAAAGATCGGCCGCCCACCCCGGGCGGCTCTTTTTATTTCAGGACGGTTTCCGGGTTGCCTCAATCACCCGCCTGGCTGCCCCCGCGGATGAACTCTTCGTGCAACCGGGCGTAAACGCCACCCGCCGCCAGCAGCGTGGCGTGGGTCCCGCGCTCGACGATGCGGCCTTGGTCCAGAACGAGCACCAGGCCGGCCTGCCGGATGGTGCTGAGCCGGTGGGCGACGACAAAGGCCGTGCGCCCGCGCAGAAGAACCTCCAGCGCGCGTTGCAGGCGCGATTCCGTGACGCTGTCAATCGCGCTGGTCGCCTCGTCCAGCACCACGATGCGCGGGTCCGCCAGCAGCGCCCGGGCGAAGCAGATCAGTTGGCGCTGGCCCAGGGAGAGCGCCGCGCTTTTCTCACCCACCTGCGTTTCCAACCCGCGGGGCAGCGCTTCGAGCAGGTCCAGGCAGTCGAGCGCCCGCAGCGTGGCGCGCACGTCCGCCTCGCTCGCCCCGGGCCGCGCGAAGCGGATGTTGTCGCTGACCGAGCCGGCGAAGAGGAAGTTGTTCTGCTGGACGCTGCCCATCTGCGAGTGCAGCGAGTCGCTCGTCACCCCGAGCAGATCATGTCCGTCCACCAGCACGCGGCCGCGCGTCGGCAGGTAAAGCTTTTGCAGCAGACCCACGAGCGTGGTCTTGCCGCTGCCGGTGTGCCCAACCAGGGCGACGGTTTGCCCGGGTTCGGCGACGAACGTGATGTCAGCCAGCACCGGTCGCCCGCGCTCATATTCAAAATGCACGTCCTGGAATTCGACGCGTCCGCGAATGGGCGGCAGAGCTTTGGCGGTGGGCGCGTCCTTCCACTCGGGCTCCAGGTCAATGAGCCGGAAGTAACGTTCGGCGCCCGCCATGGCCGAGAGCGCCTGGTTATACTGGTTGCCGATGACCGCGACCGGGTCGAAGAAGAAGTTGGCCAGGAAGAAGAACATTACCAGGTCGCCCACTTCCATGTGCAGCGACCCGTGCCACCGGAGCGCGCCGTAACCGCTTAGCAGCGCCACGGCGCCGAGGAAAAGCTGGCTCTTCATCTGGAGCAGGGGAATGAACACCGCCGAGGCGCGGGCGACGCCGACGTTGTTTTCCCCGTGCAGGTTCACCAGCTTGCGGAAGAAGCCGGCGTTGATCTCCTGCCGCACAAACGCCTGCGTGACCCGGATGCCGCCCACCGATTCGGCCAGCGTGGAAGTCAGCCGGCTCCAGGTCTCCTGCAGCTTGCGCAACTGGTGGCTCACTTCCCGCCGGTAGTTCTGATTGACCAGCCAGATCCCAGGCACCAGCAGCAGCATCAGCGAAAACAGCTTCCAGTTGTACCAGGCCATCAGCAGCGCCGCCACCGTCATTTGCACCGCCTGGATCGTCACCACGAACGCGACATCCTGCACGGCCACGCGCACGCTGTCGATGTCGGACGTCATCCGGCTGATGATGCGGCCAAACCGGGTCTTGTTGAAAAACGACATCGGTAGCGCCGTCAGCTTTCGGAACAGCTCCAGGCGCATGTCGTGTGCGACGGCCTCGCCCAGTTCGAGGGCGAACCGCTGGCGAAAGTGCAGCGTCACCACCATGAACAGCACGAGGACAAGATAGATGCCGGCATGGAGGTAAATGCCGGGCAGGTTCCGTCCCGCAATCGGGCCGGTGATCGTCTGGCCGATCATCCACGCCAGCGCGGGCAATTGCAGGCCGCGCGCAAAGGTCAGCGCAAACAGCCAGTTGCGCCGCGCGGCATACCGCCGGGTGTAAGTGAACATGCGGCGGATAAGCTGGGCGCTGAGCGGTGCGCGGTCGGCCTCCCGCTCCTCCATCGGCCGGAAGTAAGTGATCGCCTCGCGTCCGCTGCCGAGCTTGTCAGCGGCCGACGCTGCCGGCGGTTTGCTGGTTGGGGGCGCGCTCATAGTCCCTTTGCTGGGAGGGACGCGTTCCACCGCGTCCCACTTCTTGGCAGAGGTTCTGGGAACGCGGTGGAATGCGTCCCCACCTCAACGGTGAGGTCCATCAGTTGGAGCAGCGCCGTTTCGCGGTAGGTGCCCGGACGGTGCGCGAGTTCGTCATGCGTGCCCACGTGCAGCAGCCGTCCTTTTTCCAGGACCAGAATGACATCGGCCCGGCGCAGCAGGCTCAGGCGGTTAGCTACCACGAACGTCGTGCGCCCTGCCATGGCCTGGCGCAGGGCCGACACAATTTCATGCTCCGTCTTGGGGTCCACCGAGGCCGTCGGGTCGTCCAGGATCAGAATCGGCGGTTGCAACAGCAACGCGCGCGCCAGCGCCAGCCGCTGCCGCTGGCCGCCGGAAAGATCAGCGCCCGACTCCCCGAGCACCGTTTCGTAGCCGTGCGGCAGCGCCACGATAAACTCGTGCGCCGAGGCGGTGCGGGCAGCCCGCTCGATCTGCTCCTGCGTGGCGCGCGGGTTCCCGAAGGCAATGTTGGCCGCCACCGTGTTCGAGAAGAGAAAGCTCTCTTGATACACGATGCCGATCTGGCGCCGGTAAGCATCCAGGTCGAGTTCGCGCAGGTCCCGCCCATCCGCCAGAATGCGCCCGCGCTGGGGATCATAGAAGCGCGGGATCAGGCTCAACAGCGAACTCTTGCCCGCGCCCGTCATGCCGAAGATGCCAATGACCTGACCGGGCGCCGCCTCGAACGACACCTCCTGCAACACGTTCGCCTCCGGCAGGTACCCGAACGTCACCCCCTCGAACGCCAGCCGGCCCGTCAACTGCGCCGGCACGACGGCGTGGGGCCGGTTCTGGACCTCCGACGGCGTGTCGAGCACCTCGAACACGCGGCGGGCGGCCGTGAAACTCTGCTGCACCGAGTTGGCGATGGTGGTAATGTTGGCCACCTGCCCGTTGAACTGTTGCAGCAGACCGGCGAACACGACCAGCCCGCCGCCCAACGGAATCCGGCCCTGCACGTAAAGCCAGCCGCCGTAGGCGAACAGGATGACCAGGCTCAGTTGCGACAACACTTGCGTTATCGGCGTGAACAGCGACAGGTCCAGGAAAATGCGCTTTTGCTGGTCCGAGACCTGCCGGTTGGCCTCCTCGAAGCGCCGGACCTGATGAGGCTCCGCCGCAAAGCCCTTCACGGTCTGCATCCCGCGGACGCTTTCCGTGAACAGCAGCACCAGGCCATCGTACAGCTCGCGGTTGCGCAAATAGGCGGGCCGCAGCCGCCCCGAGTAATAGTGCGTCACCCACCAAATTGCGCCCGTGACCGATAGGCACGCCAGCGTCAGCGACGCCTGAATCCGCCACATGAACACGAAATAGACCGCCAGCGTCAGCAGCATGTTGATCCCCTGCAACACCACCCCATCAACGAACAGGCGGGTGTTCTGCACGTCGCCCGTCACCCGGTTGAAGATCGAGCTGGAGCCGTGTACGTCGAAGAAGCGGACGCTCAGCCGTTGCAGTTTGTCATACAGCCGGTCGCGCAAGTCGGGCACGATCTTCCCCTGCGTCAGCCGCGCGGTGGTCATGTTGTACTGGTAGGTCAGCACCGCCCGCAGCAGCGCCTGCGCGACAATTGCCAGCGCCATCACCGTGACGGTTTGCAGCGGAGTCCACCCCGCCGGGGGCCTCCAGCCAAACGGATACACCGGCGCCCGCTGCGTCGGGTCGAGCGCGTGCCGGATAACGTCAATGACCACCCCCAGCAACTGGAGCCCCGCCAGGCCGAGCAACAGCAGCGTTACGCTCAACACCAGCGACCGCAGGCAATCCCCGCGGAACTGCCACGCTAGGGCCAGCAGCCGCCGCACCAGTTCGCCGGTGGCATACCGGCGCTCGTAGTGTTTGCTGGACGGCGATTCCGACATAATCAGTCTGACAACATGCCTCCTGCCCGGCACCCAATCCAGACCAAACCCGTTCAAGGTGGCTAACCGGGCGCATCTGGACACTGCCCCCGGACCGCGAGCCGTCCCCGGCTCGCAGCAGCCACAAACGCGAAACGATGATCGAAGCGCTTGCACCTTCCAACGCGCTGCGAGCCGGGGACGGCTCGCGGTCCGTCACCGTTGGGCGTTCTCACTCCTTGGTGGTAGTGTCAAGCTGCGCCCTGTTGAAAACCTTCGCCATCTTTGCGCTTTATCCCTGCCGTAAGATTTGCCACACTGCGCCGGGAAATGCCGCACGACATCATTGACAACCGTGAGTCGTATCTCGCCGATGCAGTTCGGCCACTGCTGAATCAGTCCGGGCGCGCGCATCTTGCGGTCAACTGCCTCTCAAATCCGGCAACTTGAACCCGACTCCGAATGCCCACCATTTTCGACAACATCAGTGTTAAGCTCTCCGAGGGGTTGCGTAACATCCTTCCCCAGGCAGAGTCGTGTTCCTTCTCCGTCGGTTACCTCACCCACTCCCACCCGCCGCCGCGAAGCGCGTCGCGGACTTGGAGGCCCAACTTGACGAAAAGGTCTCCCCGCTTTACCCAAAGACATGAGCCGCCGCGCCCCGCTGGCCCAGCCGTGGTCGCTGAGGCCCGAAACTTTCACCCGCCGCGCTTTGAAAAGGGGAACACATGAAAAGTTCAAGACGCCTCAAGTTTGATGAAATTGGTTATTGGTCAGAGGTCAAGCTCGACATCGTGAAGGACTACGCATCGGCCTATTCGCGGATTTTGGCGGCCCAGATCAACCCCCCGCTCCACCACGTGTACATTGACGCGTTCGCAGGCGCGGGCGTGCATGTCTCGAAGACGACGGGCGAATATGTGCCCGGCAGCCCCATTAACGCGCTGTTGGTGCAGCCGCCGTTCAGGGAATACCACTTGATTGATATTGACCGACAGAAGGTGTCACTGCTGCGAGAGCTGACCAGCGAACACAGGAACGTTCATATTCACGAGGGGAATTGCAACCGCATCCTGCTGGATAAAGTTTTCCCCAACGTGCGGTGGGAGCAGTTTCGCCGCGGGCTGTGCCTCCTTGATCCTTACGGTCTTCACCTGAACTGGGAAGTAATTGAGACGGCGGGAAAGATGCGGACGATTGACTTGTTCCTCAATTTCCCGGTGGCAGATATGAACCGGAACGTTCTTTGGCGGCATCCCGAAGGTATAGACCCGGCGGACCTGAAGCGGATGAACGATTTCTGGGGCGACGAGTCTTGGCGGCAGATCGCCTATACGACGAAGCGGGACTTGTTCAAACAGGTCGAAAAGGAGGAAAACGAGGTCGTGGCAGCGGGATTCCGACAACGGCTGCTGAAGGCGGCGGAGTTCAAGCATGTGCCAGAGCCGATGCCGGTGCGCAATACGAAGGGCGCAACCCTATATTACCTGTTCTTTGCTTCACAAAAACCCGCAGCCGAGCATATTATCAGGGACATCTTCAATAAGTACCGACGACCTACGGCAAGATAATGGCTGCGAATTCATCCATCGAATGGACCGAGGCGACCTGGAACCCCGTCACCGGGTGTTCCAAAGTCAGCGCGGGCTGCCAACATTGTTACGCCGAACGGCTGGCGCTCCGGCTCCAAGCAATGGGCAACGCCCGGTATCGCAACGGCTTCCGGGTCACCCTGCATGAGGATGTGGTCGAGTTGCCAAAACGCTGGCGCTCGCCCCGCCTGATCTTCGTCAACTCGATGAGTGACCTGTTCCATGAGCGCGTGCCGCTGGCATTCATTCGGCGAGTGTTCAACACCATGGTCCGTTGTCCGCACCACACCTTTCAAGTCCTGACCAAGCGAAGCCGGAGGTTGCGCGAGCTTTTGCCCCAATTGCCTTGGCCGCCGAACGTCTGGGTGGGAGTCAGCGTGGAGAACGCCGATGTGCTCTCCCGCCTCCACGATTTACAGGCAGTCCCGGCGGCAGTCCGATTCCTCTCCTGTGAACCCTTGCTTGGCCCCATTGATCCTTTGCCCCTTGAGAGAATTGATTGGGTGATTGTTGGAGGAGAATCCGGGCCTGGAGCGCGTCCGATGCCTTCAGAATGGGTGGAAGCGATCTTCCGCCAGTGCCGCAAAGCCGGTGTGCCGTTCTTCTTCAAACAATGGGGAGGCATGCGCAAAGAACTCGCCGGGCGACACCTTCATGGCCGCACCTATGACGAAATGCCTCCCACACCACCACAAACCCGGCCCACACCCCAACTTGAACTCATCGCGGGCTAACCGTTATTGCAATCCCGGCGGACGGGTCCCAGCAACCACCGGTACCGGAGGCTGACAGGCTGGCCCAGGAGCCGCACCTGAGAAGGCTTCCGCGCCAACCCGCTGAAGCAGCCGTGGACGTTGAGGCCCGAAGCCTCCACCCGCCGCGCCCCGCGAGCGATTCCGCCAGACGGAAGATGGAGAATTCGTTTGGGCGGGCCGCTAGCGTGAAACACCACCAGCGACTATCGCACCCCCACCTTCACCATGCTTGTTTCTTCTCCATTCTTCCTTCTGCCTTCCACAGCTCCCGGCTCCGTTTCAGCCCAAGACGGGCTGAAGACCGGGCCAGCCATCTCCCACCACCCGACTATAATGCCGTTGCCGTCGCAAGTCAATTTTTATCTAACCAGTCCCGCACCAGCTCAGGAAGTTTGCAGTGCTCGCAGATTGCGTTCGAGTGGTCGCAGAAGTCCCGCACCATCTGGATCAGCCCCTGTTGGGCCGCGGCGCCGGGCAAGGCGCGACGCGGCGCGCCGCCGAGCAGCCGCTGCCGCGCAAGACGGAGCAGTGCGTTGTCTTCCGCCGGCGGCCAGGCGAAATACCGGTGTTCGAGGGCGCGTTGCATCGCGGCGTTCTTCCCCTCGACGGCCCGAATCCAGAGCCAGGGCAGAACCACATTCACCGCCAAATCGGTCACCCGCGTGGCGCCTAGGAGGGGTTGGGCTTTTTTGAGCCGGGGTGAACGGAATGTGCAGTGCCAGGACCAATACTCATCCGACTCGACTTGCAGCGTGTCCAGCAGCGAACCGGCGAGGGCCGAATCCGGCGCCTCGCGCGCGCACCACCGTTCCAGCTTCCCGGCCAGGTCGCCCGCCTCCGACCAGCGCGAGGCCAGCGCGAGCCGGCGCTGCGGATGGTTGGCGGGCCGCGACCCGTGGAGGTGCCAAAGTGCCCGCGGCAAGATGCAGTCGGCAAATTCGTCGCGCTCCCGCCACCATTGGTCCCAGACGCGGCGCACATAATCGTCCGCTCCCGCCTGCGAGCGGGTCAATTCCACCGGCAGCAGGCCGCTGATGCCGAACAGGCGCGCCTGCACAGCGAGGGGTTGGAGCCGGGGGGCCTGCCAGCGCGGGCGCAGTTCGGCCAGGCGCTGCATGGGCCAGACGTTGTGTTTGTAACCCAGGGCGCGGAAGAGTCCCTCCCACAGCGATTGCTCCCAGCCGACCCGCCGGGCGCGGGCCTGAAACTGCGCCGCCTTGCTCTGCAAGCGCACGTGCGCCGCTTGGTGGAGCAGGTCCAGCAACTGCGCCTGCGGCACGGCGCGCAATGGGGCGCAGCATTCGCCGCGCAATTCCTCCGGCAGCGTTTGCGCCGCCTCGCCGCCCAGCCACAGGCTAAGCTCTCCCAGCGGGGCATCGAGCGCCTGGCGCAACAGCAGGACGGGCGGTGCTCCGGCGACCGGGCGTTCGCTCTCCCAAATCACATGCAGGATGACGTTCTGAAAGGCCGGGTTACGGTCGTGCCCGTGGGCGCGCCAACCGCTGGAACGAAGGTCCACCTCCACGTCGCCTTCCCGTGCCGGCCCGTCGCCGACTTGCACAAGCGCGCCCCGAAAATCCGGTCCGCCCTCGACACTGCGAAAACCGGGATGAAGGATGCGGACCGGTTGACCGTCCAAGGTCTTGAGTTGCTCGCGGACCAATCGCTGGTGCTGCCAGATGGATTGCAGGAGGCGCTCGGGCGGCGAGGCGTGGTCTTCGCGCAGGACCGAGACCGCGCCGCACCGCACGCGCCACTGGGCATAAAAACTGGCCAGAACCGGAGTCACCTTGTCATTGCTTTTGCGCTTATGTTCCTGCAATGTCAAGCCCTGGCCGCCGTAAAGAAGATTGAACGCCTCCAAAGACGCGGTTGACTGTTGTTATGACTATGAATTTGGGAACCAGAGAATGGCAATGCCAGCGGCTGCCGGTTTTGCCGCTGTTAGGGTGTCTGCTTGGTGGGGCCCCCGGGGCTTGGGGTCAAACGGGGGAAACGGATGTCCGCCGCGACGCGGCCGTGATGGCCGTGGAGAAGGTGATGCCCAGCGTGGTGAACATTGCCACGGCGACGATCATCCGCGTCCGGGACCCCTTTGAGGAGTTCTTCCGCCAATTCTGGGACCCTTATCACCGCCGGCAGCCGCCCAATTCACAGTACAGCCTCGGTTCGGGAGTCGTCATTGACGAGGAGGGCTACCTGCTCACCAACGACCACGTCGTGCGACGGGCGGACAAAATTGCGGTCAAATTCTGCACCGGAACCAATCTCTATTCGGCCACGGTCGTTGCCAGTGACCCGAAGAGCGACGTGGCCTTGCTCAAGCTCAATGCCCGGCCGGGGGAGAAGTTCAGGGCCATCCAGCTTGCCCGCGAAGACGACTTGCTGCTGGGCGAAACGGTGCTGGCGCTGGGCAATCCCTTCGGCCTCGGCGGCTCGGTCAGCCGCGGCATTTTAAGCTCCAAGAGCCGAATTGTGCCCAAAGAAGGCGAGCCGCTGGACATCCCGAATTGGCTGCAGACCGACGCCCCCATCAATCTGGGCAATAGCGGCGGGCCGCTGGTCAACTTGCGCGGCGAGTTGATCGGCATCAACGTCGCCGTCTTGAACGAGGTCGAGGGGCAACGCGCGCAGGGCATCGGGTTTGCCATCCCCATCCGGCGCGTGCTGGAAGCGCTCTCGGACATCTTCCCGACGGAGTTTGTGAAGGCGTATTGGTTTGGCGCGCGGGTGAAAGTGGGCACGACGCCGCTGGTCATCACGAGCGTGCAGGCGCAAAGCCCGGCCGGCCAGGCCGGTTTGAAAGCCCGCGACGAGATATTGCAGGTGAACGGCAAGCCGCCCAAGAGCTTCATTGATTTCGCCGACCTGCTGGCGGCCGGTGCGGGGTCCGAGATTACCCTGGCCATCCGGCGCGGCACGGCACGGAAGGACATCGCCGTGCGGCTCGTGCCGGAGAAATCCGTGTTCAACGCCGGGATGATCCGCGACAAGCTCGGGCTGAACCTTGAGGAGCTGACGCCGCAACTGGCCGCCCGCTACGGGGTGGGAGCCTCCGACGCTTTCCTCATCACCGGGGTGGAAGGCGACAGCCCGGCCTCGGCGGCGGGTCTGCAGCGGGGCGTTTTGGTGACCGCCATTGACGGGCAATTACCCGCCGACCTTTCCGCCGCCGCCAAGCTGTTGTATGCCAAAAAGAAAGGCGACCGGGTGCAGCTCGAAATTGCCATGCAGCAGCGCGTGGGCAATTTCAATGTTCTGCGCCAGGGAGCGGTGGAGCTGGCCCCGCGTTAGGCTGAGATTTTGTTGGCTCAACCCGCCGCCTCTCGACTAAACTCCGCCTTACGCTGCATTCATGAGCGAAGATTTGATGATAGAAGTTGCCAACCTGACCAAGCGCTACGCGGGCCATGCCGCCGTCTCGGACATCTCGTTCACGGTCAGGCGGGGCGAGATCGTGGGGTTGCTGGGCGAAAATGGAGCCGGCAAGAGCACGACCATGCGCATTCTGGCCTGTTACCTGCCGGCGAGCTCCGGCACCGTGCGCGTGGCCGGGCTGGATGTCTTTCAGCAATCGGATGAGGTGCGACGCCGCATCGGGTATATGCCGGAGAATAACCCGCTGCACCATGACATGCGTGTGCGCGAGTACCTGAAGTTTCGCGCCCGGCTGAAAGGCTTGGGCCGCAAACAGTCCCGCCGGCGCGCGGATGTGGTCATGGAGCAATGCGGCCTGACCGAAGTCAGCCGGCGCATCATCGGCCAGCTTTCCAAGGGCTATCGTCAACGCGTCGGCCTGGCCGATGCGCTGGTGCATGAGCCGGAATTGATTATTCTCGACGAGCCCACGCTCGGCTTGGACCCGAACCAGATTCGCTCGGTGCGCCAGCTCATCAAGGGGTTGGGCGGCACCCATACCGTGCTCATCTCGACGCACATCCTGTCGGAAGCGGAAATGATGTGCCACCGCGTTGTCATCATGCTCGAAGGAAGAATCCTGGCCGCCGACACGCCGGAGAATCTGCAACGCCTCATGAGCAGCAACGGCCAGATCATCGCGGAAATCGCCGCGCCGCTGGCCGACTTGCGGGAATGCTGGGCGCAAATGGCCGAAATCGAGCAGTTCGACGTGTCCCCCAGCGAGGGCGAGTATTTCCGCTGCGCACTGACGCCAAGGGATGGTTTGGATTTGCGGCCCGTTATCTTCCTGCTGGCGCGCGAGCGGGGCTGGCTGCTGCGCGAACTCACCCGCAGCCGGCACTCGCTGGAAGATATTTACGTCCAGGTGACCCGTCCCGGCGAGGAGGAGGAAGGCTGATGCGGGCTTACTGGACCCTCACCCGGCGGGAGCTGGCGGGCTTTTTCCTGTCGCTGAGCGGCTACATTATCATCGCGGCGGCCCTGTTTCTGATGGGTTACAGCTTCATCGTCATCCTCGTCAAGCTGCAGAAGCCAACCCCCATGCCGGTGACGGAGCTGTTTTACGTCACGCCGTTTTTCTGGCTGATCCTGCTGCTGACGACCCCGGTCATTACGATGCGCCTGTTTGCGCTGGAGAAGTTCTCCGGCACGTTCGAGACGCTGATGACTACCCCGGTGAGCGATTTTCAGGTGGTGGCGGCCAAGTTTACCGCAGCGCTGGTGTTCTATGTCCTGATGTGGTTGCCAATGCTGGGCTGCCTCCTGGTCGTGCGGCATTTCACCAGTGATACGGCTGCGCTGGATGGCAGGGTGGTCGGCAGCACGTTTCTGGGCATCTTGTTGCTCGGCGGACTGTTTGTTTCCCTGGGCTGCTGCGCCTCGGCGCTGACGCGCAGCCAGGTGATCGCGGCCATGATCAGCCTCGGGTTCGGCGCGAGCGTGTTTTTGCTGGGTTACCTGGCCAGCCAGCTCCCGGCGCAGGAAACCTGGCAGGCCCAGGTGCTCGGTTGCTTCGCCCTGTTTGAGCAGATGCATGATTTCGCCCGCGGCGTCGTGGACACCCGCCCAGTGGTTCTGCTGGCGAGTCTGACGTTCTTCTTCTTGTTTCTGACCCTGCGGGTGGTGGAGAGCCGTCGCTGGAAATAGCATGGCGGCCGACTCTCAATCCAGACCGAGTTTCTCACCCTATCGCAAGTGGGCGATTGGTTTCCACGTCCTCCTCCTCATTTTCGTCGTTTTCGCCGTGCTGGTGATGATTAATTACCTCAGCCGTGATTATTTTCTCCGCTTCCATCTGAGCACGCGTTCGAGGATCGAGCTTTTCCCCCGCACGGTGAGCTTGCTCAGGTCTCTCACCAACCGGGTGAAGGTGACCCTATACTATGACACCGACGAAGAGCTTTACAGCACCGTGATGGACTTGCTCAGTGAATACCGGCTGCTGAATCCGAGAATCACCATTCAAACCGTTGATTACATGCGCGACCCCAGCCTGGCGCAGACCGTCAAAGCCAAATACAACCTCTCCGCCCCGACGGACAAGAATCTCGTCATCTTCGATTGCGAGGGGAAGGTGACAGTGAGAGAGGGCAACGCGCTGGCCAGCTACGTGGTCGAGCAGGTGCCGAACGAAAAGGAACGGGAGTTCCGCCGCAAGCCCGCGGCCTTCCTGGGAGAGATGGCCTTTACCGCGGCCTTGCTGGACGTTACCAGTCCCAAGCCGCTCAGGGCCTATTTCGTCCAGGGCCACGGCGAACACCAAATCGACAGCGGCGACGAACTGGCCGGTTATCTCAAGTTCGCTGCCGTTCTCCACCAGAACTATATCCAGGCTGAGCCGCTCTCGCTGCTCGGCGCCAGTGCTGTGCCGATGGACTGTAATCTGCTGGTGATCGCCGGCCCCAGAGAGGCTATCCCCGACGCCGAGTTGGAGAAGATCGAACAGTACCTCGACCAGGGCGGCCGGTTGCTGGCCTTGTTTAATTTCTACTCGGTCAGCAAGGACACGGGCCTGGAGAGCATTCTGGCCAAGTGGGGTGTGGATGTGGGCCACAATGTCGTCAAAGATCCGGACAACACTATCTCGGGATCGGATATCATCGTCAGCCGATTTGGCAAACATGCCCTGGTCAATTCCCTCCTCCAATCGCGGCTTCATCTGATTCTGCCGCGTTCGGTGGGTCAGTTGAAGTTGCGCGCCCAAGCCGCCGATGCGCCGCGCGTGGAAGAGATCGCTTTCTCGGGGCCCCGTGCCTCGGCGACGGGCGACGTCGCCCACAAGCAGACTTTCCCCCTGATGGTCGCGGTTGAGAAGGGGGCCATCAAGGATGTCGTCACCGAGCGTGGTTCCACTCGCATGGTCGTCGCGGGGGATTCTCTTTTCCTGGGCAACCGCCAGATCGACTCGGCGGCCAATCGTGATTTCGCCGCCTGCGCCGTCAACTGGCTGCTCGAACGCACGCAATTGCTGGCCGGCCTGGGCCCGCGGCCCATCACGCAGTATAAGATCGTGCTGACCAAAACGCAGTTGCATCAGGCGCAGTGGGTCCTGCTGGCCGGCCTGCCCGGCGGCGTGCTGTTCCTGGGGGGCCTGGTCTGGCTGCGGCGCAGGAGATAAGGTCCCGCATGAACTCCAGGAGTACTTGGCGCTGGATCATCGTGGCCGCAGGGCTGTTTGCCTTCATTTTTTTCTACCAACGGCACGTGAACAAGTCAGGTGGCGGACCGGCTAGAGTCCTGCCTAACCTGAGCGCGGCAGCCGTCACCAGCGTGCATGTCCGGCCCGCAGCCCGCTTGGAAATTCGGGCCGACCGCACCAACGGCGCCTGGCAACTCACCGAGCCGCTTGTCTATCCCGCCCAGGCCGTCAGCATCGAAAAGCTTCTCGCTGAGCTCGAGCAGTTGACGCCGGCGACCTACATTACTGCCCGGGAGTTGCGGGACCGGCCCAAAGCGGACGAGGAGTACGGCTTCGCTACACCGCCGGCCTCCCTCATTATCGAGCAACCCGCTTACACCGCCCGGCTGCGGGTTGGCGCGAAGACGGCGCCGGGCGACCAGGTGTTCCTGCAAGTTGTCGGCGTGGAAGGTGTGTATGTGGTGGACGCGGATTTCCTGAAATATATTCCACGCACCGCCGACGACTGGCGCGACACCGCGCTGCTTGATTTGAAAGGGCTCGCGTTCGACCGGCTGGCGGCGACCAACGGGGCGAAGGTTTTTGAACTGCGGCGCGACGCCACCAACAAGCTGTGGCGCATGGTTTACCCGCTGCCGGCGCGCGCCAACAACGCCAAGACCGAAGAATCGTTGCAAATGCTCCAGAGCGTTCGGGTTCGTCAGTTCGTTCCGGACGATCCCCGGGCGGATCTGGAAATGTTTGGCCTGCAACCGCCCGAGCTTGAGGTGGCCCTGGGCCAGGGCGCCAACACCGTCGCCCGGCTCCAATTCGGCAAGAGTCCGGCCAATGACACCCGGCTCATTTACGCGCGGCGGGTTGGCCTGAATGCCATCGTTGCGGTTCCCAAGGACTTGCTGGCGCCCTGGTTCGCCTCGGTCAACGACTTTCGCGATCCGTTTCTGGTGACCTTAACCGCTCCGGTAGCGGTCATTGACGTGCGCGGCCAGGACAGTTTCTCCGTGCAGCAGCAAACGAACGGGACGTGGCGCGTCCTGCCGCAGGGTCTTCCGGCAGATGCTGGGCTGATCAAAGACTTGCTCTCCGCTTTGAGCGGCTTGCAGATTATCGAGTTCACCAAGGACGTGGTCATTGCGCCGGATCTGCCGGCTTACGGTTTGGCCTCACCCGCGCGGCAATACATCTTGAAATCGGCGACGACAAATGCTCCCGGGGGCTCAACCAATGTCATTATTGCCGAGTTGGATTTCGGGACGAACCAGGCCGACAAGATCTTCGCGCGGCGCGCGGATGAGAGTTTTGTTTATGCCGTGAAGCGCGCCGACTTTCAGCGGTTGCCGGCGGCAAGCTGGCAGATGCGCGAACGCCGGATTTGGAACCTCTCCACGAACGATGTGGCGCGCGCAACCATCCGGCAGCAGGGCAGAGTGCGCCAAATCCGCCGGAACGGACCGCACGACTGGTCGCTCGCCCCGGGTTCGCAGGGCATCCTCAACGATCTGGCGGTGGAGGAGACGGTTAGCGAACTATGCCAACTGACCGTCGCGGCGTGGGTCGCCCGCGGAGACCCGGACCGCGCCCGCTATGGCTTCACGGACAACGGTTACCAGATCACCCTCGAGTTAAAGAACGGTGACAAGGCTTCCGTTGAGTTCGGCAACGAAGCTCCCTCCGGCTTGCCCTACGCGGCCGTGACCCTGGATGGAGAGCCTTGGGTTTTCGAGTGCCCAGTCTGGCTCTACGTTTACGCTCAACGCTACCTTTCTGCGCTTCCTAACCCTTGAATATATCAACCCGCCAGAAAGGCCGCTTTTGGCGGATTGGCCGGATCTACTTTCGCCGGCTCCGCATCACTGTTTGGCTGGTGATTCTCGCCCTGCTCGGCTCATTGATTTACCTCAATCAAATCGGCCTTCCCGATTTCGTCAAGCGACCGCTACTGGATAAACTGCGCGCGCGCGGCCTCGACCTCCAATTCTCCCGCCTGCGGCTCAACTGGTATCACGGCCTGGTCGCGGACAACGTCCGTTTCGGGCGTGCCGATGAGCCGCTCAGTCCGCAACTGACGCTCGCGGAAGTCCGCCTGCGCTTCAATCACGCAGCCCTCGCCCGGCTTCAATTTCAAATTGATTCGCTCATGCTGCGCCGGGGCCGCCTGGTTTGGCCCATCGCGGAAGCCAACCAGCCGCCGCGACAATTGGCAGTTGACCACCTCCAGGCCGACCTCCGCTTTTTGCCCGGCGACCAATGGGCGCTTGATCATTTCACTGCCGATTTTGCGGGCGCTGCCATCCACTTATCCGGCACGGTTGCCAACGCGTCCGCCGTGCGTGAATGGAAATTGCTTCAGGCCGAACAAGCCACCCCCGCCGGCGCATGGCGCAACCGCCTCCGCCAATTCGCCGACACGCTGGAGCGCATCCATTTCTCCAGCCCACCAGAGTTTAGGCTGGATGTCCGGGGCGATGCACGGGATCTCGCGAGCTTCGCCGTCCACGGGATGCTGAGCACACCGGGCGCGGACACGCCGTGGGGCACGGTCACCGGAGGCCGGTTTAGCGCCCGGCTCTTCCCCGCCACGACCAATAGACTGGCCCGCGCCGAATTGAATTTGGAAGCCGGCCAGGCGCAAACACGCTGGGCCACGGCGGCGAATGTTCAGCTTACCGCTCACTTTGCCTCCTTCGAGAGCCAAACAAACCTGGGGAATGGCGACTTGGCTCTGTGCGCCGGCCAGGTCGAGACCAAATGGGCCAGCGCCACCAACTTGCAGCTTACGGTTCATTTCGACTCGGTGGAGGGTCAGACCAATTTGGTCCACGCCAGCCTGGCGCTTTCGGCGGGACGCCTCGAGACCAGGTGGGGCAGCGCCACCAATGCCCAGGTTAATGCCCAATGGATCCACGCGCTGACCAACGCCATCCCGCTGGCCGGCGAAGCCAAACTCCGTGGCCACCAGGCGAACACCCAGTGGGGCGCCGCCGGGGAGGTTCGGCTCAACGTGCGCCTCGCCGCGGCCCCTGCCGCCGCACCGCCTCGCGCGGATGAATCCTGGGCCTGGTGGGCGAAGCTCGAACCTTATGCTTTGGATTGGGATGGCCAGGCCAGCGGGTTGCAGTCGCGCGGGCTTGAAGCGGCGGAACTCGCTTGCGCTGGAAGCTGGCGCGCGCCCGAACTGACGATTACCAACCTGCACGCTGAACTCTATCAGCGGCAGCTTGAGGTCCGCGCCGGTCTGGATGTCGTGACGCGCGCACTGCGCCTCAACTTCGCTTCGGACGTCGATCCCCACCAAATCGCACCCCTCCTCACCGAGGGCGCCCGGCGTTGGCTGGCGCCCTATGCGTGGGAAAAGCCGCCTCAGTTGAAGGGCGAGGTGTCGCTGGTCCTGCCCGCCTGGACGAATCGTCAGCCCGACTGGCGCGCCGAAGTGCAGCCCACGCTTCAGTTGCAGGGTGAGTTCAAAATCGAACACGGCGGCGCTTACCAGGGCGTCCCGGTGACAACCGCCCAATCGCACATCTATTATTCGAATCTGGTCTGGCGCCTGCCTGATTTAAGGGTCACGCGGCCTGAAGGACGACTCGACGCTGTGCATGAAGAGGATGACCGCACCAGGGACTACTACTTCCGCATCTGCAGCACGCTGGATGTGAGGGTCCTGCGCCCGCTGCTCGAACCGGGCCAGCAACGGGGACTCGATTACTTCACATTTACCGAACCGCCAGTGATTGACGCCGAGATCTGGGGACGCGGGCACGAGCCGGAGCGGACCGGAATCAAGGGCCGGGTCGCGCTGACCAATTTCACCTTTCGGGGTGAATCCGCCAGCGGCCTCCAAACCGCGCTCCAATACACCAATCGCTGGCTGCAATTTGCCAATCCCCGCCTCCAGCGCGGCGCCCAGCAACTCAGCGCGGACGGCCTGGGCGCGGACTTCCTCGCGCAGAAAATCTACCTGACCAACGGCTTCAGCACGGCCGAGCCGATGGTCGTCGCGCGCGCCATCGGCCCCCACGTCGCCCGCGCGATCGAACCGTACCAATTCGAGCAGCCACCGGTCGCCCACGTCCAGGGCACCATCCCGATGCATGGAGAGGACGATGCCGATTTGCATTTTGACCTCGATGGCGGCCCATTTGATTGGTGGCGATTCCACGTGCCGCACGTCTCCGGCCACGTGCATTGGCTGGGCCAGCACTTGACCTTGAGCAATGTTCTGGTCAGCTTTTATGGCGGCCAAGCCGCCGGTTCCGCGCGGTTTGACTTTAGTCCGCATGATGAGACGGATTATCAGTTTGCCGTGACCGCCACCGACGCGCTCCTGCAGCTACTCACCGCCGATTTGCTTATCAAAACCAATCACCTCGATGGCCGGCTGAGCGGAACCCTGGTGGTCACGAATGCCAGCACCGTGAGTTTGCAAAGCTGGAGGGGCCACGGAGACCTGGCCTTGCGCGACGGGCTGATCTGGGACATCCCCATCTTCGGCATGTTCTCGGGCGTGCTCAACAACATGGTGCCCGGCCTGGGCAGCAGCCGGGCCAACGCCGGCGCCTGCACCTTCGTCATCACCAACGGCATCATCCGCTCGGACGATGTGGACATCCGCTCGACCGGGATGCGGATGCAGTACCGCGGCACGCTGGACTTTCAGGGCCAGGTCAATGCGCGCGTCGAAGCCGGGCTCCTGCGCGACATGTGGCTGGTCGGCCCGGTCGTCAGCACCGTCTTATGGCCGGTGACGAAACTCTTCGAATACAAAGTCACCGGCTCCCTGGGCGACCCGAAGGCCGAGCCGGTTTACCTGGTCCCGAAAGTCTTGCTCCTCCCCTTCCAGTTCCCTTTCCATCCCCTCCGCACTTTGAAGGAGCTTTTGCCGGAAGACCTCACTTCCAGCCGCACGAACGCGCCGCCGTTTAATTCGCCTAAACAGAACTGAACAAGCTAACCCCTCACCCGGCTGAAATGAGTTCCACCAGTACACCGCCGCCACCCGCCTCGGATGCCTGGTTCGTCACCACCCATTGGTCGCTCGTGCTCTCGGCGCGCGAAAAGGATTCGCCGCGCTCGGCCGCCGCGCTCGAAACGCTCTGCCGCACCTACTGGTATCCGCTCTACGTGTTCTTGCGGCGGCAGGGCCGTCCGCCGCACGACGCGCAAGACCTGACGCAGGGTTTCTTCGCGCGGCTGTTGCAAAAAGATTACCTCCAGGCAGCGGCGCGTGAGAAGGGCAAGTTCCGCACGTTTCTGCTGGTGGCCCTCAAGCGCTTCCTCGCCAACGAATGGGACCGTGAACACGCGCTGAAACGAGGCGGCTTTGCGCCGGTGGTGTCCATCAATCAGGAGGTCGCTGAGTCCCGCTTCACCGCCGAGCCGTCACACAACGTCCAGCCCGACGTGCTCTTTGACCGGCAGTGGGCCATGACCCTGCTGGAGCGGACCATGGCCCTGTTGCAGGAGGAGTATGTGGCCTCCGGCCGGGCGAAGCTATTCGAATACCTTCAAAGCTGCCTCGCCCGGGAAGAGTCGGCCCTGCCTTACGCGCAGATCGCCGCCCGGCTCAACCTCACCGAGCCTGCCGTGAAGATGGCCGTACACCGGCTGCGCGCCCGCTACCGCGAAATCCTGCGCGCGGAAATCGCCCACACTGTTTCCTCTCCCGAGGAAATCGAGGAAGAGGTCCGCCACCTGTTTTCAGCGTTTGGGCCGTAACCGAGGTGGCCATTGCGGCAACACTCGGCAGCCTGGTCCGGCCAGCCGAGTCATACAAGCCGACAGCTTTTGAGCGCGGCTTCACCGGCCCTCGGATGAAAGCCGCTCACGGCGCGCAAGCCGTCGTCTCAAAAGCTGAAGTTGAAGCTGGATTTCCCGGGTCCGACCTGAACGTGAGTTATAACTTCCGCGAATATCCTGGCTTGTTCGGGCGTCAGGAGGGTTGGCATTTCCGCCTTGAATTGTTCGATCATCTGGTTCACCGCGGCCGCGTTTTCAGGGGTAGAATTCGTCTGCGAAAGACCCTTTTGCTCGGCCTCCTGCTGGTATTTCTGCATCAAGCTGTAAACCTGGCCGAACTGTTGCTCATCGAGATCCAACGCCCCGTAGAGCAAGCACGCCATAAAGTCCAACGAATCATCCGCTTGCGAGTCGGCTCCCCCCGCCTCGAATTGTTTCGCGGCCCTCACCAGGCTGGGAAGCTCATCAAGCGCCTTCATTCGCGCCGCTTCGAGGGCGGATTTTTCCTCCGGCGAAAGCTTGCTATCATCCTCCTTCGACAGCGCCGAAAGCCGGCCCAACCTGCCAAAAGCGACCGCGACGTGCCTCGGCGTGGGATACGCGTTAGTTGGGTTCGTGTCTTTGGAATTGGTTTGCTCGATCAGTTCCTTGTACATCGTGGCCCAGCGCCGGGCCCGTTCGCGTTCCGTTTCCAGCCGCGCTTTGTCGGCGTTGGCGCGGGTGAGCGCACTCGCCAGTTCTCCGTTCTCAACCTCGAGCGCTGCCACCTTGGTTTGCAGGGAGGCGAGGGCGGCATCCTGGGATGGCTCGGGCTGTGGGACTGGTTGTTGCTGGAGCGTCTTAATCTGGGCGCGCAGGAGGGAGGCTTGCCGAGCTTGGTAGGTTCCCACTCCAATCGCAGCGGCCAGGGTCGTGGCAATGAGGGCTTTTTGCAGTGTGGTCATGGCAAGGGTTTTTGCGGCGGTTGAGGTGGTTAGCGTGGCAACGGCGCTTCCGGCCAGCGCGGCCGATGTGGTTATCGAAAGCGCCAAACCGACAGGGGCGGCTTGAACGGCGTTGGCGGAGATGAGCACCACGAGTCCGCTGGCGCCGGCGACGACGCCGCGTTGGGCCAGCAATTCGCGCAGGCGGTCCACTGCGCGGCTCACGCGCTTTTGCGCAGCCTCTTCGCTGGTGCCGAGGGTTTCCGCCATCTCGCGCGCCGACTTGCGCTCAAAGTAGCGCAGCAGCAGCGCGTCGCGGTCCGCTTCGCTCAACTCGCCCAGAGCGGCGTCGAGGTGTGGGGCAATCTCTTCCCAGACAGCATCGGGTTCGGTGGAAAGCAAATCATTCATGGCTGCGGCCTCCTGTTCACGGGCGCGGCGGCGCACATCGGAACGGACGGCGTTGGCCGCGAGGTTGTGCGTCGTGCGATGCAGCCAACCGGACAAGACGGGGCGCTCCGTGAGCTGTCCCGCACTCCGCGACAGGGCGACAAACACGCCTTGCGTCACGTCCTCAGCCAGATGCGCATCCTGAACCATGCGCAAGGCCACGGAATAGACGAGGTCAACGTGTCGTCGGACCAGTTCCCCAAACGCCGTTTCCGCGCGGCGCTCGGTGTATTCGCGCAACAACTGTTGGTCGGTCAGACTGTTCATTCATTAGATAGTAACCGCCGCCGCTCAAATCGGACAAGTAAGGGATGGACTTCAGGGGGAAGCGGGGCAGAAAGGCACAGGTGCCGTCGAGGCACCCCAGCGATTTTGTCAATCGCGCAGGGCGTCTCCGGGGAGCCACAGGTTTTCCGGGACATTCATGGTGCTGCCGCGTTACCTTTTCCGGGTTCTGCTTAAGAACCCCCGGAACGATATGGCTGAGCTTGAAAACACATCTTCTGCGAAGCGCAAATGCGTGGGGTGCGGCGCCGAGCTTCCCGGCAACACGCCGCCCGACCTCTGCCCGAAATGCCTCCTCAAACTCGCCATGGAAACCCAGCCGGGCACAGGTGCGGCGGGCACAGTGGCGCTGACCGGGACGGGGGCGAAGTCGCGCGGACTGCCGCAGCCGGGCGAGCAATTGGGCCATTACACCATCCTCCGCGCACTCGGCGCGGGCGGCATGGGCGCGGTCTATGAAGCTCAGGACCTGGAGAGCGGACGCCGCGTGGCGCTCAAGGTCCTGAGCCACAGGCTCGATTCGCCCGACGCGCGCGAGCGATTCTTCCGCGAGGGGCGCCTGGCCGCCTCGATCAACCATCCCAACAGCGTCTATATCTTCGGCACCGAGGAGATTGGCGGCACGCCGGTCATCGCGATGGAACTGGTTACGGGCGGCACCTTGCAGGACCGCGTGCGCGCCAAGGGACCGTTGCCAATCGGCGAAGCCGTGGACTGTGTGCTGCAGATCATCGAAGGGCTGGAGGCGGCCCAGCGCATTGGCATCCTCCACCGCGACATCAAGCCCTCGAACTGCTATATGGGCGAAGACGGCGCGGTGAAGATCGGTGACTTCGGCCTCTCCATCTCCACCGCCGTCCGCACCGAGCCGGCGCTCACCGCCACCGGCGCTTTCCTCGGCACCCCCGCTTTCTGTTCGCCGGAACAACTGCGCGGCGAGGAACTCAACGCCCGCTCGGACATGTATTCCGTCGGCGCGACCCTCTACTACCTGCTCACCGGACGCACGCCCTTTGATGCGCCGAACATGGTGCAACTGTTGGCCATCGTGCTGGAGCAACGCGCCCCATCGCCTGGGAAATTTCGTCCCGAGATTCCGCAAGGCCTGGCCCGTGCTATCCTGCGCTGCCTCGAAAAGCAGCCCGACGAGCGGTTCAAGAGCTACGCCGACTTGACCCGGGCATTGGCCCCTTACGGCTCGACCGCGCCGACGCCGGCCACCTTGAGTCTGCGCTTTCTGGCGGGAGTGGTGGATTGGACGATTCTGTGCGGCCTGGCAGCGGTGATTAACCTGTCGGTGTTTGGATCGCCGATGGCTTTTATGGAGCAGGCCATGCAGCTCTCGCCAAAGGCGCTGGTCTGTGTGCTCGGGGGGCTGTGTGCGATGATATTCTATTATGCGCTGTTCGAGGGACTATGGGGCGCCGCGGCGGGCAAGGCCCTCTGCCGATTGCGCGTCGTCGGGCTGGACCGGAATCCGCCCGGCTTCGTGCGCGCTTTGCTCCGCGCGCTGGTCTGTGTCGTGCCGCCTCTCGTGCCCTATTGGGCAGACTTTGGCACGAATCCAAAGACTTACCTGAGCACCTCGCAGTTCACCCAGATGCTCTGGGGGTCTTCCATGTATGTGATAATGGCGCTCCTGTTCGTCACCGCGCGACGCCGCAACGGCTTCGCCGCCGTGCAGGACCTTCTGACCAAAACCAGGGTGGTCTCCCGGGCCGCCGTCGCCTCGCGCCCCGTCCTCCCGGTCACCGAAGCGCCGCCGCCGCCCGCTGAGTCGGCCATTACCATCGGCCCCTATCATGTCCTGCGTCAACCGGGCGGCGTTGACGGGCGCGGCTTTCTGGAGTCGGCCATTACCATCGGCCCCTATCATGTCCTGCAGGCGCTCACGGAGTCTGCCGGCGAGAAATGGTTTCTGGCTTACGACCTGAAGCTCTTGCGCAAGGTCTGGATTCGCGTGGCTCCCCCAGGCACCCAGCCGGTTCCGGTCGGGCTGCGCAGTCTTAGCCGGGTTGGCCGCTTGCGCTGGCTCACCGGGAAACGGTCGCCCGAGGAAAACTGGGACGCCTTCGAAGCCCTGAATGGCCAGCCCCTCGTGAAACTGATCGGAACGCCGCAACCATGGCGCGAGGTGCGTTACTGGCTTTATGATTTGGCCACGGAAATCAGCGCCGCGGAGAAAGATGGCACTCTGCCTGAACTCTCCCTCGACCGCGTTTGGGTCACCGGCGAAGGCCGGGCCAAGCTGCTCGACTTCCCCGCCCCCGCCCTAGCCGGGAAATCCGAAGTCCGAAGTCCGAAGTCCGAAACCAGTCCCAATTCCCCGCCTCAAACCGCCCAATGCTTTCTCGCCAACGTGGCTGCGACGGCATTGGCAGGGACTGAGGGGATAAGCGCAAAAGCCACCGGGGATGTGGCGGTGCCGCTGCCGCTGCACGCGCGGACCTTCCTGAAAAGCCTCTCGCAGATGGCCGGTGCTGAGGCCGTGGCGGCGGCGCTCAAGCCGCTGTTGAGCCGGACAGCGGCGGTTTCGCGGCTGCGCCGTGCCGCCCTGGTTGCCGGTTGCATTGCCCTTCCGGTGATGACGTGTGCGTTTGTGCCTTTTATGGTGAACTTCTTTCAAGAACTTACCCAAAAGAATCCGGGCCTGATGGAACTGAACACCCTGCTGCAAATGCGAACCTCGGCTCGGTTTTGGGGCGGCAAACACGCGCAGTTGCCCACCGAGCGCGAGCTCGCCCTCTATATCGCCCACCATTACCGCGGCCTCATCACTAATCAGACCTCCTGGTCGAGTTACATGGTGGTGAGTATGATCAAAGGGGACGCCCGCAAGTTTGCCGAACAGAGCGTCGCCGAACACCCTGCCCCCACGGAAGCTGAAATCAAAGAAGCTGACGCCACGGTGGATAAGTACGTGCCCAAGCAGCAGTTCTTCGCTGGGAAACTCCCTCCCGCTTTCCCGGTTATGATACTGGCTGCGACGCTGGTGTTCTATGTTGGCCTGCCGGCCCTGGTGGCAGCACTGCTCTTCCGAGGCGGCCTCGTCTTGCTCATCGCCGGAATGACTTATGTGAGGAACGACGGCCAGCGCGCCTCCCGCCTGCGCCTGTTCTGGCGGGCGATCGTGGTATGGGGGCCGTCATTCCTTGCATTCATTGTGGCGGCCATCGCGCTCGCCGCACATTGGATCTGGCAGCCCTGGCTGGCCCTGGCCTTGCTCGGCCTGCTGGCTGCGGTGTCTATCGCCTTGCCAAAGCGCGGCCTGCAAGACCGCCTCGCCGGCACTTGGCCGGTGCCGCGTTGAACCTTTGTCACCTGTCCGCGAAGCTCGGCTGCGGCCCACGGTGCCAAGGTTCTCTGCAAGTGCAGAACAATCCCGCCACGCCTGAGACTATTGCCGCCATGAGACCACAGATGAGAGCCACGATGAAACAGGTGCAAAGCACGCTCAAAGCAGGCTTCGAATCAGTCATCGGTCAGTCAATCCGTTGTCTGGCAGGCGTTCGGATTGAATTGGCCGGTCGCGGTAACACTTTGCCTCTGTTCCCTGCCGAATTTTTGTCCCAGTAGCTTGTGGGCGCCTCTGCCACGGCGTGGAAAATGTCACGGTAAGTCAGGGTGCGATCGGCCGCGAGAATCTGCTCGCAAGAGCGGCCCGCAGCTATGGCCTCAAGAATACCGTTTAACCTGTCCCGCAGTCCTTTTGGTTCCATATCGGTCTCCACCGGTTAGTTCATGTCCCATTATGGGCAGCATTTATGATGCCTGAGCTTTGACGGCTCTGCGTTCATCTTGCCTCGAGCACAGTCGAAATCCCCCTATCCCCTGGTAACCAATGTAACCCATTTAACTTAAGTAACTTATGCAAGAGCCTGGGATTCAGTGCGCTGCCCGGGCAGGCGAACGTTCTGCGTCCTGCAGGCGTACTCCCGGTTGCACCAGCGCCGGGGTCTTGCTCTTTAGCATGGCGGCGCTAGACTCGGGCAAGTGAGCACAAGCGAGACAACTAGGGCGCATTCTCTTGCCACGCCTTCCTCCGAGGCAAGTGAGGGCCGGCCAGCTTTCGTCACCACGCATTGGTCGGTGGTGCTGACGGCCGGGCGCAGCGACACAACGCGGGCGCGGGCCGCGCTGGAGCAACTGTGTCGAAACTACTGGCATCCCCTTTATGCTTACGTGCGGCGCGCGGGGCATTCACGGGAGGAAGCGCAGGACCTCACGCAGGAGTTCTTCGCGCGGCTGCTGGCGCAGAACACCGTGGCCAGGGCCGACCCGGCGCGCGGCCGGTTTCGTTCCTTCCTGCTGGTCTCGCTGAAGCATTTTCTGGCCAACGAATGGGAAAAAGCCCATGCCCGGAAACGCGGCGGAGGCGCGCCTCTCATCCCGCTGGACTTCGACACCGCCGAGACCCGCTGGGTGCAGCCGGTCGCGCCGGGCGACACACCGGACCGGGCCTTTGACCGTCAATGGGCGCTGGCGCTGCTGGAGGTCGTGCTGGGCCGGGTGCGCAAGGAATACGCGGACAGCGGGCGCGATGAACTCTTCGTCGGCTTGAAAGACACTCTCACCGGCGGGCGCTCCGAGATTCCGTATCGCGAGCTGGCGGCGCGGCTGGGTCTGAGCGAAGGCGCAGTGAAGGTGGCGGCGCACCGGTTGCGGCAGCAATACCGCGAACGGCTGCGCGAGGAGATCGCGAGCACTGTAGCCGGACCCGAAGAAGTCGAGGAGGAACTGAAGCTTCTTTTTGCCGCGCTCAGCCCATGAAGGCTGCGTCCGGTAACCTTCCGCCGGATTTCCGGTAGGAATGGGTATATGAACAACGTGATGTTCGGAATGCTGAGTCTCTTTGGCGAGAAAGCCGTGGTCATCCTTGGCATTGTGATGGTTGTGTTGGTGATGGGAACAGTGCTGGTGGGATTAGTGCTCTGGGCGCTGTGGCAATTGGCAAAGCAGCGGAACTCACCACGAGCAGTGCCGCCGATCCAATCCCCGAGTTCAACGCCGCCGCCGCCCTCGCAAACCTGCCCCCGATGTGGCGCGCCATTGCCGGCGGGTGCGCCCCAGGGCCTTTGTCCGCGCTGCGTGCTGGGCGTGGGCCTGGCCACCCACACCGACGCGCCCGGCGCCGAGGCTGGGCCGGGCGGCACGCAAGTGGTGCCCCCGAAGCCGGAACCCCCGCCGCCCTTGGACGAGATCGCCCGCCAATTCCCGCAACTGGAAGTCCTTGAATGTCTCGGCCGCGGCGGCATGGGCGTGGTCTATAAGGCGCGCCAGCCGCGGCTCAACCGCATCGTGGCGCTGAAAATCCTCGCCCGGGAGAAGGAGAAAGACCCGCGCTTTGCCGAGCGTTTCACGCGCGAGGCGCAGGCGCTGGCCCGGCTCAACCATCCCAACATCGTCGCCGTCTATGACTTCGGCGAGACCAACGGCCTTTATTACCTGCTGATGGAATTTGTGGATGGGATGAGCCTGCGGCAACTGCTGCAGAGCCGCAAGCTCGCGCCGGAGGAGGCGCTGGCTATTGTGCCGTCCATCTGCGAGGCGCTCCAATATGCGCACCAGCTCGGCATCGTCCACCGCGACATCAAGCCGGAGAACATCCTGCTCGACAAACAGGGCCGCGTGAAGATAGCGGATTATGGGATCGCCAAACTGGTGGGCGCGGATGGCCGGGCCGGGTCGCTTACCGGCGAGCAAGGGGTGGTGGGCACGCCCCATTACATGGCCCCGGAGCAAGTGGAGAAACCATCCATCGTGGACCACCGGGCCGACATCTTCTCGCTGGGGGTCGTGTTCTACGAGATGCTTACGGGCGAACTGCCGCTGGGGAAATTCGCGCCGCCCTCGCGCATGGTGAAGGTGGATGTCCGGCTCGATGAGGTCGTGCTCCACGCGCTCGAAAAGGAACCGGCACGGCGTTATCAGCACGCCAGCCAGGTCAAAACGGCGGTGGAAACCATTACTGGGACACCGCCGCAATTCGCGGCAGCTCCAGCGTTGGCTTTGGCGGGAAAGCCAATCTCCAGCACGGGCATCATCACCGCGCCGGCAGTGGCCTTGATGGTGGCCGCGTTGTGGAAATTGTTGTCGGTGTTTTCGGCTCTGCTTTTGCTTGCGGGCGGCAGTGGATGGATGAGCAAATTCTTCGGTTTCGGAAATCTCTTCGGTGCATGGGGTCCGGTGGCCATTTTCGGCATCGTGCTGTTCAAGTTAATTCCCGGGCTGCTGATCATGTTCGGCGGCTTCCAAATGTTGCAGCGGCGGAGTTACGCCTGGGCCATTGCCGCCGGCATCATTTCAATCGTGTCTTGCAGCTTGATCGGTTTCCCGATTGGCATCTGGGCGCTCATCGTGCTGGCGCGCGACGATGTCAGATCGGCCTTCGGTTCCAATGCGCCCGCCGCGCCGCTCACACCGCGGCCCGACCTTTTTTGGCGGCGCTTTGCGGTCGTGATGGCTTGCGTGATTTTGATTCCAATTGCGCTTGTCATCGTCAGCCTCCTGGTTGCCATCGCGATTCCGAATTCTGTCAAAGGTCGGGATCATGCAAAAGAACTCACCGCCCAGGAGCTTCAGCAAGCCGGCATTCATCAGGACGCCAGCGGCGAGTTTCGCAAGGATTCCAGCCAGTCATTTCCGCTCAACGCGGACGGGCGATTCAGCATTGACAACGTCAAAGGCCGGATCGAAATCCACGGCTGGAGCAGCAACGCCGTTGTCCTCAACGCCGCCATTCACGGCAAGACCAGCGAGAGTGTTGAAGCTGTCAAAATCAACGTTGATTCCGGGCTGGACCGGGTCAGCGTTCACACCGAACAACCCTCGAGCGTGACCGGTTTTCCGTGGAGCTGGCTGTGGTTCAAAAACGACAAAAGAAATGATGCGAGTGTGGATTACACCATCCAGGTGCCGCAGCGCGCGCGGCTGGCGAACATCAGCAGCGTCAACGGACGCATCGTGATTGATGGCGTATCGGGCAATATCGCCGCGTCCACCGTCAACGGCGAAATGCAAATCAAAAACGCCGCCCGCAATTTGAAACTCTCCACCGTGAACGGCAGTATCACCGCGGACATGATCATGCTCGGCGGAAGACAATCGGTGTCGCTCGCCGCGGTCAACGGCGGGGTTGAGCTGGTATTGCCTGGGGATGCCGACGCGAACTTTTCCGTGAGCACGGTCAACGGAAGTATCACCTCCGAATTCCCTTCGCTCAAAGCGAAAAAGGAACTTCCTGTCGGCAACAACTTGAAAGGCAGTCTGGGCAACGGCAGCGCAACCGTGAAAGCCACGGCCGTTAATGGCACAATCAAAATCCTGAAGCGCCAGACTGCGGAGCAAACCCTGACCAACACGCCGGCGGAGGCGGGCGAGCCGGTCGCTTCCGGCCTGGAGATTCAAACACTTGACGAAACGGTCAAGCGCGGCTGCCAAGCCGAGTTGAGCGGGGATTACAGCAAGGCGTTCAGAATTCTGTTGCCTGCCGCCCGGCAGGGGCATCCCATCGCGCAGCACCGCATCGGGGTCATGCACACACACGGGCTGGGGGTCGAGCAGGATTTCGCCGAGGCGACGCGCTGGTTCCGTAAGGCGGCCGAACAGGGGCAAGGGGAATCCCAGTTCAGCCTGGGCCTGCGCTACTTCGAAGGGCAGAGCGTTGCGCAGGATGACACGGAGGCGGCCCGCTGGTTCAGACTGGCCGCGGACCAGGGGGTTGGCATGGCCGCCTCGATGTTAGCGCAGTTGTATGCCTGGGGCCGGGGTGTGCCGCAGGAGGACCTGGTGGAGGCTTACAAGTGGCTGGCCGTGGCCGGCGGCCAGATCGAACCGAACCGGGTGACGGTTACGCTGAATGACCTGGAGAACAAGCTAACGCCCGACCAGCTTGCCGAGGCGCAACGCCGCGCGAAGGAGTTTGTGCCCAAACGCACCGGCCCGGCTGATCCCTGACCTATGAAATCAATCCATCTCCTTAGACTGGATTCTAATTCTGTGCCAAGCCCTCAAGGATAAGAAAGGCAGGAAGATCACCCAATGGGTTTAGCTTGTCAGACCAGCCCCGGGATGCCGAGTCCGGTTGCCGCGTTGCCTCAACCGGAGAGCGTGGCGCGGCCCGATGAAGCCGAGCAGCATGCGTTTGACCGCAGAACCGAAGGCTACGCGGCCAAGTGCGCCGCCGCTTGGGCCGAGAGCAACACTACCGCTCCCGGGTTCGGAGTGACGGTTTGCCTGGCGGCCAAACTGGAGCGTGAGCAGCGCGCCGACCGGTATCTCGATGAAGTCGAAAGGATTCTGCGCCAGTGGCCCGCATCTCCGGCCAAGCGCGACATCTGGCGCCGGGATTTGCTGCACGCCTTGCGCCGGATCGCTGGCGACTACCTGGGGTGTGATGCGGAAGGACTAAATCGGCTGTTCACCGCCGAAGCTTTGGAAGCGACCCGCCAGTTCGTTCGGGAGGCTAAGGCGTTTGCTCCGGCAATAACTGACGAGAGTCTCTTCCAGGCCTTGCGCAACCTTTGGGTCACTCACAGCGTCCAGTTGTTTTTGCGAACCCCGATTACTCTTTCCCCGGCGATTTTTGCTTACAGCATGCTTTATCCGTGGACCGACAATTGCCTCGACGACCTGCGTTTGGCGCGCGCAGCGAAGATTGCCTTCGGCAATTGGCTGGCCCTCCGTCTGACGGGTGTAAAGGCTGTGCCGCCGGACGCTCATTCCGAGCAGGTCTGCCGTCTGGTCAGCGTGATCGAACGGCTCTACTCACGGGCGGAGTTCCCCGAAGTCTATCTCAGCCTGCGGGCCATCCATCAGGCGCAAATGCAAAGCCTCGACCAGCAGGACGCGGCGCGGACTTGGGACGAGCAGGCTCTGCTGAAGCTCAGCATCGCCAAAGGAGGAACCTCCGTCCTGACCGATGCCTGCCTGGTGCGAGGCTGGTTGGCCGAGGACGAGGCGGAGTTCATGTTCGCCTACGGAGTGCTGCTTCAACTCATGGACGACCTGCAGGACCTCCGTGACGACCTTGCCAACGGGCATACAACGATCTTCACGCGCCAGACCAGTCTTGGTCCCCCGCTCGATGGAGTCACCACCCGATTATGGGCTTTCACGCGAAAGGTGCTCTGGAGCTTCAGCCGGTTCCCGTCCACGCAATCCTGCTCCCTCAAATCCCTGATTCAGGACAACCTCCGGCACCTGCTCCTGCAAGCGGTTGCCCGGAATCGGGAATTCTATACCCCGGACTTTGTGGCTGCACTGGAGGCTTGTTCGCCTGTGCGCTTCGGTTACCTCGCCCGGCAGGAAAAAACCCTGGCCGGCAGGTATTCCCGGGTGTCGGCCTCAATTCGGCAAAGCCGGAGAATAGATTCTCTGTTCGAGATGTTAGCCTGATCCAGCCTTCAGCACCGCACAATATAACATGGCAAGCTTCTCTTGAGGAGCCTATCGCGGCTGCTGGACTTCGAGGAAGCCGTGGAGTTGGCGGATGCGGGTGGGGTGGCGCATTTTGCGCAGGGCCTTCGCCTCGATCTGGCGAATGCGTTCCCGGGTGACCTGGAACTGCCGGCCGACTTCCTCCAGCGTTCGCGAATAGCCGTCGCCCAGGCCGAAGCGCAATTCCAGCACTTTCTGCTCCCGCTCGGATAGGCTCGTCAGCACGTCACCCAGCTTGTCTCGCAAGAGGCTGAAACTGGTCTTCTCGGCCGGGCTTTCCGTGGCTTTGTCCTCAATGAAATCACCGAAGCTGGTCTCGTCGCTTTCGCCGACTGGCGACTGGAGCGAAACCGGCTGCTGCGCCATCTTCAAGACGGCCTGGACTCGCTGGACGGAGAGTTCCATTTCATCGCCAATCTCCTCCGGTGTCGGTTCGCGCCCGAAATCCTGGAGCAGGCGTTTTTGTGTGCGCATGACCTTGTTGATGGCGTCGATCATGTGCACAGGGATGCGGATCGTGCGGGCCTGGTCGGCGATGGAACGGGTAACGGCCTGGCGAATCCACCAGGTGGCGTAAGTGGAGAATTTGTAGCCCCGCCGGTACTCGAATTTCTCGACGGCCTTCATCAAGCCCATGTTGCCCTCCTGGATCAAATCGAGGAAGGAGAGGCCGCGGTTGGTGTATTTCTTGGCGATGGAGATGACGAGGCGCAGGTTGGCCTCAACCATTTCGCTCTTGGCCTGGAGCGCCTGGGCGGAGAACTGTTTCAACTGCCCGCAGGCCTTGAAGTAGTCCGGCCACGGCGCGCGCACGAAGCGCTCCAGCGCCTGGATCTTCCGCCGCTCCGACTCAATCAGGCGCTGCTGCGGCGATTCGTCTTGCGCTTCCAGCTCATGGATAAGGCGCAGGCTGGATTGGATCTTATCGTGAATGTTTTCGGCCACCACGGCCATCTCCTCGATCACCTTTTGTTTGCAGAAGAATTTGCCGAACATGTCCTGCAGTCGGCGGTCGAGCTTCTGAAAGCGGGCGTGGAGCCGGTCGCGTTTGGCCCCGGACGCGCAGTTTTGCCACCGGGCGTAAGCCTCATCGACGGTTTGATCCGCGGCGCGCACCACGCCGACGAGCTTGCGCAGCGCTTTAAGGTGCGTCTCGTGGTTGTCGAATTTCTTGTCGAGAATGACGCGGTCGAACCGCTCTTTGGGCGGCTGGCAAATCAGTTTTTCCACCAGCGCAACATGCTCCTTGGCGGCGAAACCGAAACTGCAGATGATGCGTTTGACTTCGGTTTCGGCGGCTTCGATGCGCTTGGAGATTTCCACCTCCTGCTCACGCGTCAGCAACGGGACCTGCCCCATCTGCCGGAGATACATCCGGACCGGGTCGTCCAGGATGTCGAGTCGCGCTTTCTCGTCTTCCTCCTCCGGCTCAAGCTGTTTGATGCGGTCCACTTCCGACTGGTCCACAATCTCGACATCCAGGTTGCGCAGCTTGACGTAAATCTCGTCGAGTTCCTCCGGCCCGGTGAGGGCGTCCGGCAACGCGTCCGTAATGTCGCTGTAAGTGAGGTACCCTTGCTCCTGCGCCAGGCGAACCAGTTCTTTGATCTTTTGGGCGACTTGAAGACTCGCCGGGGGCCCGGGCGAGGCCGGACCAGCGGCCGCGGACTCAGAGGCGAGCGGGGGTTGCTGCTTGGCGCGAGCTTTCGACGGATTCCGGTTCACCTTCGATCTGGCCATAGTGCTTCAAATTCAAATTATCCAGCGACGGAAATGGAGCCTGAAATATGAAAGGGGCGCCCAACGGAGTCAAGCGGGCAACCGCACGGCCCAAAAGCGCTGTTGGGATTTGCGGCCCGTCGCCCAGCCAGGGAAAGCCGGCCCGCCGGGTTTCACAATATCGCTTGCCCGAGGGGATTATCTCCCGACCGACACGGAAGTGCCGATGCCCGTCGTTCCGCCGCCAGCATAAGTGCCTTCGTTGGCCGCCACCGTCGTAATGAATGTGCCCACGATGGTGTTGAGATACCGCTTCAACGTGGCATAGGGGGCATTGGGAACATAGACAATATCGCCGGGCTCGAGCAGGACATCCCGCGCCTTGCCCTTGATGATGGCGCCATAATCGACGACGGACATTTGCGGCTCCGACAGCGACCCGCGTACAATCGCCACATGCGAAAGGTAAGCGTCCGCCATCACTCCGTAGTTGCCGGGCACAAACCAGTCCACGGTGGCCGCGCCGGTGGCGCTGGCCATGGCCGAGACGAGGGTCATCCCGTCGGTGTAAGGCACGGAGCGCGGAGACCTGACGGCGCCCATCACATAAACTTGCTGCGCCGATGCGGAAGGCACATAGACAAAGTCGTCGGGCTGGAGGTAGATGTTTTGTGAAGTGTCGCCTTCCCGCAAGAGGCGGGAGAAATCCACGGGCAGGAACTGGCCCTGGCGCATGACGAAGCTGTGCCGCAAATCCGCCAACTCCTGAAGGGAGAGCTGGGTGCCGGCGGAGCTCACGGTCCCGCCGGCCATGGCGATGGCTTCCAGCAGCGACATGGGTGCGGCCATGGGGTAAACGCCGGGCCGACTCAGCCGGCCGAGCAACCAGACATGTTTGCTGGCGACCTCGCGCAACGTGACCGTGAGTTGGGGGTCGGTGATGTATTTGCCGAGTTCCTTTTGCAGCAGGTCATGGGTTTCTGCCAGGGTCAACCCCCAGACATCGATCCCCGGCAGCAAGTAATAATAGATCTTGCCGTCCGGGCCAACAGCAGTGGTGGCGCGGGAGTTCGTAGCACTCAAGACTTCGATCTCCACACGGTCGCCCGGGCCAAGTATGAACGGGGCATTCCCCGGCCGCAGCCAATCCGGATTCAACTGGTTGGTCGCCTTCAGCGTGGTGGAGTTGGCGGTCAGGTCCAGAAACTGGGCTGGCGCCGCGGCACGTTTTCCGGTGCTGCTGCATCCGACAACGGTCGCCAGCAGTAATCCCGCGGAATAAAGGAGGAGTATTCTTTTCATGCTATTTGATCCAAGGCGAGGTGATCCAGTGTTCCCCCACTTTCCTGCCGGTGGTGTTGACTACGAAACCCTGAACGAAAGCCGTGACAGCGGTGTCAAGCACTTCCTCGGCCTTCACCCAGGGGCTCGTGCCCACATAAACGATGTCCTTGGCCTGCAGTTTGAAGTCGGGCTTCTTGGCCGACAGAATGGCAGCGGCATCCACGACAAAGGTTTGCGGATGCAGCACCGAGCCGCGCACGACCAGCACGCGGCTCCGGAAGGCTTCGGGAGTGAATCCGCCGCGGGCGGCAATGACGCTCATAGCGCTGGTCCGGGGCAGGAAAGCGGCCACGCCGGGGGATGCTACTTGACCCAGGACATAGATTTCGTTAGCGCTCGCCAGGGCAAAATAGAGGAAATCGTCCGGCTCCAGCGGCACATTCTGGGACAGGTCCCCCTGGTGGAAGAGCCGCTCGAAGTCCACCGGCACTCGTTGGCCGTTACGCACAAGAAAGCTGTGCGCCAGGTCCGCCAAATCCACCGTGTCCCGCCCGTATAACCCTGTCTCGACCCCGCCAGCACGCGCGAGGGCTTCGATCACGCTCAAAGGCCGGTCGAAAGTATAAACACCCCGGTTCACCACCGCGCCGAGCACGAAGTACTTCTTGCTGCGGAAAGCTGACGGCGTGATGATCGTGCGCGGGTTCTGATAGAACTTCGACAGCGCCTCATCCATTTTCGCGCGCAATTCGTCTATGGTCAACCCCGCGGCCATAATGTCGCGCGCCTGCAAAAAGCTGACGCGCCCGTCCGGGCCGATGGGAACCTCCGTCCGCGCCGAGTCCGGCACATCGAACAGCGAAAGGTTAATCACATCCCCCGGGCCGAGCGTCAGCCGCTCCTGCCAGGCGGCGCGTTTGATTGGCGCTGGGACGGAGAGAGAAAGGTTGGTCCCACCCGTCGGCGGGAGGGGCGTTTTGGGGGGCGAGTCGGATTCCGCGGCCGGCAAGAGACATGGGCCGGGGGCGAGGAGCAAAAGACAGGCAATCCAGCGGCGAAGGCAATTGCTATTCATACTTGAAATACAGATTCCGGCCAACGACTCAGGGCGACAGCGACCCATCGGCACTGCGCGCGGCGCGAAGCCTCGACTTGCAAATGGGCTTCCCGCACATCCGCTTTGCCGCTGTCCACCAGCCATACCGGCTGTGGCAGATTCTCCACCAGCAACATGGCTGGGGAAAGCTTAGCTGGCGGCAACTCCATCAGCAAGACCGGATTATACGGACAGTCTGGTAGGGGCTTTTCGGATGGGGGAGGCCCGAGGAGCGCATCAAGGGGATAGGGCAGGAGAGGGACTTGAGAAGCGGGCAGCTAAAGGGTTCCAACGTGATGCATGGCGCGCAGTGTCGTCGTCGGAAAGGCTTGCCGCTACACTTTGCCGAGCTTCTTCAGGGCGTCGAAGCTGCGTTTCACGGCATCGAGCGGATCCTTGCTGCTCTCGTGTTCGACGACATACCACTGGGTCTTGCCCTTCCCCTCGCAGAACGCAAAGATTCCTTTCCAGTCCACCTTGTCCTCGCCGATGACGGCCTCGGGCCCGCCGCCGTGGGCCTTAATGTGGATGGTGCGCGCGCGGCCGGGATACTTCTTGAGCACCATGACCGGGTCGGCGCCGCCTTCACAGCAATTGCCGGTGTCGAGCTGCATGATCACTTCTGGCTTGGTGTTGCCGAAGAAGAGGTCCCAGGCGGAGACACCCTCGATCAGCTTGAAGTCGTGGGCGTGGGCGTGGTAGCCGATCCAGAGGCCGTCGGGCTTCACCTTGGCGGCGATGTCGTTGAAGAGCTTGGCCCGGTCGAGCCATTCCTGCTTTGATTGGGTCTCGTTCATCCACGGGACGATGAGGAACTTGTTGCCGATCGTGCGATTGAATTCGACTGTGGCTTTGAGTTTGTCGCCCAGGACGGATTCGTAAGGAGTGTGGGTCCCGCAGGCGAAGAGACCGTTGTCCTCGAGCATCGTTCGCAATTCTTTGGCGCTGCGGCCATGATAACCCGCGAACTCGACCCCGCGGTAGCCGATCTTCGACACCGCCGTCAACATGCCGGGGAGGTCGGTCTTGCACTGCTCACGCAGCGAGTAGAGTTGCAGGCCAACGGGAATCTTCTTGGCGGCGGCTGCCTGGGCCAGCGGCGCGACGCCGAGGCCGAGGGCGGCTCCGGCGACGCCGGCGGCGCCCAGAAACTCGCGACGGGTAACTGCGGATGATATAGCACGATGCATAATGGTGTCCTTTTGGTTGGCCGATGTTGAAGAGATAACTGACATTGCGGGCGGGACTCTAACCCGAGTGGCGGGCGGTCGTCAAGCCGAGCTTGATGCATCCCTGTCAAGCTCAGGGTGGATGCAAGAAATCGTAGCCGCCGACGGCAGTCGGCGCTGATCTCTGTGACTGAGGAAAAGTGCGCCGACTGCCGTCGGCGGCTACGATTTCGTGTGTTCTTGAATCCGCCCTGTATCAAGCCAGGCCGACTGGAGGTTTGAACTTGCGGGGGGCGGTTGCCTGTGGCAACAGGAAGGTGTGCGCAAGGGGGGGTGTTCCTCCGGCGGCAGCACAGGAAACGCAAAGAACCAACCATTATGAAAGTGCAGATACCGGATCAACTGAAGGCGGAGGTGCCACCCACCAAATGGGGCAAACTGCTCAGCGCCACTCCGGTGGTCATGGCGGTAGTGGCGACGATGCTGGCGGGGCTGGCTTCGAGTGAAATGACCCGCGCTCAATACGACCGCGCGCTCGCCGCGCAGCAACAGTCGAAGGCGGGGGACCAGTGGAGTTTCTTCCAGGCCAAACGGCTGCGCGGCGCGATCCAGCGCAATGCGCTCGATCTGCTGCAGAGCACGGTCGAACTACACCCGCTGAATGCGGCGGCGCTCAAGGACACGGCTGAGCAACTGGCGGCCAAGGTCAACGACGCCGAGGCTGTGAAGGTGAAGACCGAACTGTTGGCCGTGCTGGATTCCCCGGCCGGACAGCAGGCGTTGTCGTTCCTGCAACGGGGGGAGGTGCCACCGGCAGGTGCGGCGCCGGCGGTGGACCCCAACGTGAAGGCGGCGCTGGACGCGGTTGAGAACTTAGCGCCGGACCCCGAAGTGGCCGCCGTGCTCGCCCGGATTACCAATGAGGCCTTGGAGGACGCGCTCCGCGCCGCCCGGGACCACGCGCAGGCCTTTGATACGGCCACCAAACCGGTCAACCAAGCGATTGACTCGCTCGATAACCTCTTGGGCCGACTGGCGGCCTGCCTGCAAGCCAAGCCTGCGTCGGACGGGGCCTCTTCTGCGGCAGGCGCTTCCGTCACCCGCGACTTTACGGCGGCGCGGCTGCGGTATGCAGCCTTGCGTTATGAGGTTGAGGCCCGGCTGAACCAGGCCATTGCAACCTTTTATGAACTGCAGGTGCGCAAGAGCAACATCTCGGCCGAGCGGCACCACAATCGGAGCCAGCGTTTCTTCTTCGGCATGTTGGCCGCGCAACTCGGCGTAATCGTCTCCACCCTGGCCATGGCGGCCCGGCAACGGAACCTGCTATGGTCTATTGCCGCTGCGGCGGGCTTGGTGGCGATTGCCTTCGCCGTTTACGTCTATCTGTATGTGTAGGCGTTCGGGCGGAAGATGAGAATCATTACTGACGAGCGCTGCACGGGTTATTCGCACCCGGGCCATCCCGAACGGCCCGAGCGCATCATCACGACCCTGGAAAAGCTGCGGAGCCAGACGGAACTGCCGATTACGTGGAGCAAACCCGGCCCCGGTGATGACGCCGCCATCCTGCGCGCGCACACCGCTGAGCATCTCGCCCGGTTGAGCCAAGCGGAGGACTTCGATGACGACACGCCGTCTTTTCCGAACCTCACGGATTACGCCCGGGCCTCGGTTGGCGCGGCGCTGGACGCGTTGAACGCCGCGCGGGCAGGGGAGACGGTTTTCAGCCTGATGCGTCCGCCGGGGCACCATGCCACGCGCAACCGGGCGATGGGATTCTGTTACCTGAATAATATCGCGATTGCCGCCCTCGAAGCGTTGGCCACGGGCGCCAAACGCGTGGCGGTGTTTGATTTCGACGTGCACCACGGCAACGGGACCGAGTCCATCCTCCTGAACAACGCCGGCGCGGCTTTTTTCTCTATTCACCAGTTTCCCTGCTATCCCGGCACCGGCACGCGGAACCTGGGCAACAACTGTTACAACTACCCGGTGCTCCCGCAAACGCCGCGCGGGGAGTACCGGCACATTCTCGCCAGCGCGCTCGAACATTTGGAGGCGTTCAAACCCGGCCTGGTCGGCGTCTCCGCCGGATTTGACGCTTACGCGCGCGACCCGCTGGCGCAGGGGGCGTTGGAAGTGGAGGATTTCTATTGGGTCGGCCAGTCGCTGCGGAACCTGGGCGTGCCGCTGTTCAGCCTGCTCGAAGGCGGCTACAGCACCGACCTGCCGGAGCTGATCCTGGCCTATCTGAAGGGCTTGGAAGGGAAGTGAACAGGGTCGAGTTGCGATTTGCGATTTGCGATTTGCGAGGGGCTTGACAGCCGGGCAGGAGGGGGCATACTGAGCGAGTGGATGGTTGGGGGAGTTGATAGTTGATGGCGCCTGGGCCAGGCAAAAAGGCAGAAGGCAGAAGAATGCAGAAAGGGGGCCTGTGGCGGCCATGATTTGGTGGAGGAGGGGACGGGGAAGGGCGGCGGGGGCGGGAAGAGGGAGGGCCACCAGTCGAGGACCAATAGAGAACCAATAGAGAAGGCGGGCATCCGGGGTGTCCTGGGTGGGGGCAGTCAGGGGGCAAGACGGTGGCCAAAGTCGAGGGCCGAGCGTCGAGAGTCGAGGGGCAGTACAGAGTGACGAATGACGGCATCGTGCGACGGAACGGAGCAAACCGAGGGCGGAAAGGCCGCAGCCGAAGGAGTTTCGTGCCTGCCCCAAGTCAGCCGCTTATTGCATAAACGCCCGATAGAACCGCACGGGTTGGGCGTCACCGGCAGGGTCAAGAAACAGGTACGGGCTGGACGGCAAATTGGTCAGGGACAGCAGATTGATCCAGTTGGTGCCCGCCAGATTGGTGCTGTACTGCACGACGAAGCTGCTGCTCAACATGCCGTCCAGATTCAGCACCGGATACCCTGCCCACAATTGTAATACCAAACGCTGCTTGCGATTGCACCATTCGCGGCTTCTCCCTCCCTCACCAGCAGCAGGGGCAGGAAGCTATGCCGCCCGGCAATCGTGTCGTTCCCCGGTAGATTGGGTATTCCTCTACGCCCTATCCCGCCCAACCAGCGACTTCTGCGTGCCGGAGTGTCCTGTTTCTGGACAATAAACAGAGCTGGCCTCCCTGTCTGCTCCATCCTTACACCGTCCACACCCCGTCCACACACTACTGCAGAGCCGAGTTTGGCACGGAGCCGGTCAGAGAGAGGGCTGTCTTATAATTGGACAACCCTGGTGCCAGCCGACGCCCTGGGCCAATACCCAATCCCGTTCACGCTGGTGCCATTGACTGCCGTCGTCTCTCCGGGCCGCTCCGGGGGCAGCGGAAGGGGATTTGCC
>JBEKJO010000024.1:0-46543 GCA_050011195.1 Verrucomicrobiota bacterium
AGTTATGTACTGAACTCGAACGCCGAACGTCGAACGCTGAACTTTGAACTCCGAACCTCGATCACCGCGGTAGGGGGTATCATTATGGGGTGGAGACGGCGAGGCCCGTCAGTCGCCTGGGAATGGGCTCTGAGGGAGGCGAAGGGGGCGGAGCTTACTCGGCCACGCTCAACAACTGCCTCCTGGCGAACAACGAAGCCGAGTTCGGCAGCGGGGCATATTCCAGCACGCTGAACAACTGCACGCTGACGAACAACGTCGGCTCGGGAGGTGGAGCATATTCCAGCATGCTGAGCAACTGCACGCTAACCGGCAACTTTGGTCTCGGGGCCTATTACGGCACCTTGAACAACTGCACGCTAACAGGCAACTCTGGTGGCGGGGCGTGCGGCGCGACCCTGAACAACTGCCTCCTCGCGAGCAACGTAGGCGAGTCCGGTGGCGCGGCATGTGGTTGCACTCTGAACAACTGCACGCTGGCCACCAGCCGGGCCAAATTTGGCGCCGGGGCTTATGGTGGCACCCTGAACAATTGTACGCTGACGGGCAACTTAGCCAGCAATCCACCTGGCGAGTCGGTTGGCGGCGGGGCGTATTCCGCCACGTTGAACAACTGCACGCTGACGGGCAACTCGGCCACCTACGGCGGCGGGGCATTTGGCGGCGTACTGAACAACTGCATTCTGACGGCCAACTCGGGCGGGAATGGCGGCGGGGCCTATGGCAGCACGTTGAACAACTGCCTCTTGACCAGCAACTGAGCCGGGGGGTTCGGAGGTCTAGGCGGTGGGGCGTATTACAGCACGCTGAACAACTGCACGCTGACAGCCAACTCGGACTCGGAAGGCCCCGGCGGCGGAGTGAATTTATGCACGCTGGCCAACTGCATCATCTATTTCAACACCGCGAGCGCCGGCGGGTCCAACTACACCAGTAGCACCTTGAACTACTGTTGCACCACACCGCTCCCCTCCGGTGGCGTCGGCAATTTCACCAACGACCCGCTCTTCGTGAATGAGGCTGGCGGCGACTTCCATTTACAAACCAACTCGCCGTGCATCAACTCGGGCAACAATGCCTACGCGCCGGGTCCGACGGACCTGGATGGAAACCCGCGCATCGTGGGCGGCACGGTGGATATGGGCGCGTATGAGTTCCAGTTCCCCACCAGCGTGATCTCCTATCAATGGCTGCAGTACTACGGCCTGCCGACCGACGGCTCGGCGGATTATGCCGATATGGACGGCAGCGGGATGAACAACTGGCAGGACTGGATTGCCGGGACCAATCCCACGAACGCCGCCACGGCGCTGCGGATGTTGTCGGCCACCGGGACGGGTTCGGGGGTGCTGGTGACCTGGACGAGCGTCACGAACCGATCTTACTCGCTGGAGCGGGCGACCAACCTGGACGCGTCTCCGGCCTTCTTCTTGTTGAGCAGCAACATCGCCGGCCTGGCGGGCGCCACCACCTTCACCGACACCAACGCGGTTGGCGCCGCGCCACGCTTCTACCGGGTCATCGTGGAACAATAAATGAAGGCCGCCAGATGCTCGTGAATCGAGCCGGCCTCGCAGAGCGGTCTCCGAGGGGAGGCGGTGGCCCGCGTAAAGGCAGTTGTCACTGGACACCGCCTGGGATAGGCTGTCCGGCGCGTGAGCTTAACGGTTTGGAAAGACATGTTCAGCAAGCGCCCGGCGGATGGTCAGGCCATAATGGCGTGCCGCACCATCTGGAAAACCCAGCCCCTTTTCGGCGCTTGGAACGGCGAGGGCGATTGCCTGGTCTGTGGCACCGGGTGGTGGACGCTGAAGGACTTCGATATATGGAAGTGGCGGGCCTTTCCAGGTGAGGCGCTGCCGCCGTGGCCCGTTCCCGGCCCGGTCAAAGGTTGGTCTGATGTCTGGAAGAACCCGCCGGGGGACCAGGAGCCCGTTTGGGTCCAACGCATGGGCTACATCACCGCCTGTATTCCGGCACTGTGGGACCTGAGCAACGGGAGCTTTTGTGTCCCTGTCCGAGTCTCTCAGAACTTGATCCCCTGGCAGTACGTGTGGCGGTGGAAGCCCCGCGAGGTCGGAAACTGATCTGCCCGTCTAAAGTCTAAAGTCCAAAGTCCAAAGTCTAAAGTCCTGGAGACGGTTGAAGGGGGGCCGGACGAAGGGGCGGCGGCGGGACGCCGCCAAAACCCGCAGGCGAGGACGCCTGGGCCACTTTGTCAGTGGCTTGGCGGCAGGCCGCTGTTCCGTAAAAGTACCAATTGCGGAGGGCTTGTTTTTTCCGGGGTTGCGCCCTAGAGTGTGTGCATGAAGAACGATGTGGTTCCGGTGCAGATTCGAGGCATTCTGCCCGCCAACAGCGGGTGTGCGCTGTTCGTGGGCAACGACGCGAAGGTGTTCGTCATCAACGTGGAACCGAACATGGGCGCGATCATCGGCATGTTCCTGCGGGACACGCCGAAAGAGCGGCCACTGACGCATGACCTGATCCAGAGCATTTTCAAGGGGTTCAGCATCAACGTGGAGCGGGTGGTCATTACGGAGTTGAAGAACTCGACTTACTTTGCGCGGCTGATCTTGCAGCAGCAAAATGAAATCGCCCGCAAGATCGTCGAGATTGACGCCCGCCCGAGCGATTGCCTGGCGCTGGCGACGGCCCAGAAACGTCCCATCTACGTGACCAACTCGCTGTTCGAACAAGTGGAGGACATGACGGAGGTGCTCGACAAGATCAACGAGAACGGCAGCGAGGCCGAGTAGGCAGATGGCTGCTTCTGTCCTCAAGCAATCGGCTCCCTTGGTGCTGGTGTGCGGCGAAGATGATTTTGCCGTCCACCAACGGGCCAAACAAATTTACCTTGAGTGGGTGGAGGAACTGGGCGGCATGGACCATGAGATTATTGACGCCGCCGTCTCGCACAGCGGCGAGGCGCTGAGGTCCCTGGCCAAACTGCGCGAGGCGTTGCAGACGTTGCCGTTCTTCGGCGCCGGGAAAGTCATCTGGCTCCAAAACTGCAATTTCCTCAGCGACGAACGGGCGGCGACCCAGGATGTCACTCAGTCGCTCGCCGGGCTGGCCGAGGAACTCAAGGAGTTCCCGTGGCAGAACGTTCGGCTGTTGATCAGCGCGGGCAAAGTGGATAAGCGCAAGGTCTTTTACAAGGCGCTGGACAAGCTAGGCAGCGTCGAAAGCTTTGCCAGTTGGTCGGTGGATGACCGCGATTGGGCGGGCCAGGCGGAAGCGTGGGCTCGCAAGGGGCTGCGCGCCCGGCAAAAGGAGATTTCCGACGAAGCGCTGGCCGAGTTGATCAACCGGGTCGGACCCAACGCGCGCCAGCTCGACAGCGAAGTCGAGAAGGTGGCGCTGTACGTGGGGGACCGGAAGGAGATCGAGTTCGAGGACGTCGCGGCCGTCTGCATCCGCAACAAGCTGGCGCGCGCCTTTGCGCTGGGCGATGCGCTCGGGGACCGGGATTTGCCCCGCCTGCTGGCGCGGCTGGATGAGGCTTTGTGGGACGTGAAGCTCGACCCGCAGAAGTCGGAAATCGGCTTGCTCTACGGCCTGATTGCCAAGGTGCGCGCGATGCTGTTGCTGAAGGAGATGCTGCGGGAAGGCTGGGTGAAACCGGGCATGGATTACAACCGGTTCAAAGCCCAACTCGAGCGGGCGCCGAAAGACCAGTTGCCTGAAGACCGGCGCTTCAATCCGTTGGCGCTCAACCCGTATGTGCTTTTCAAGGCTCTGCCCCAAGCGAACTGTTACAGCCAGGCCGAACTGATTCGCGCGATGGACCTGTTATTCCAGTGCAACCTTCGGCTGGTCTCGACGACGCTGGATGAATCGCTGGTGGTGCAGCAGGCGCTGGTGCAGATCGTCGGGGGAAGGGCATGACCACGCCGTCGGCCAAGCTGTTGGTATGGGCGGGGGAGCAATTCGCCTGCATCCGGATTATCGGGCGGGCCAACTTCACTTCGAGCATAGATTTCAGGACGCTCGTCAATGAACTCTGCCAACAGGGCTGCAGCTATTTCGTGCTCGACCTGGCAGAGTGTACGCTCATGGACAGCACCTTTCTTGGCGTGCTGGCCGGGTTCGGGCTGAAGCTCAGCGCCGGCAATGGCGACCAGGGCCGGCACGGCATCGAGTTGCTGAATCCCAACGCGCGCATCACCGAGCTGCTCGACACCCTCGGTGTGCTCCACCTCTTCAAGGTCACCCAGGGTCCCCTCACCCTGCCGGAACAAACCGAGTCCCGCCTGCACACCCCTGCCAGCCCGACCAGGGCGGAAGTGGCCCGCACCTGCATCGAGGCGCACCAGACGCTAATGGACATCAGCCCCGCGAACGCCGCCAAGTTCAAGGACGTCACGCAGTTCCTGACCGAAGGATTGAAGAGGCCCAAGAGCGAGTGACGGAGTGGGGCGGCGCGCTGGGGACAGCGCGCCCTACCTTGATGCTGACGGCGGCGGAGTCCTATTCCATCCCTCCCATACCCGGTTTCAAATTCCATTCCTCGACCAGGCCCCCTGGAATCTCAGCTAGGAAGCGGGACCGGAGTTGGGGCATGTCCCCGCTGCCGCCATAGCTGGCGCGGACGAGCGGGTAGCTCAGGTAAAGCTCGTTCCGCGCCCGCGTGATGGCCACGTACATCAGCCGCCGCTCCTCCTCTTCGCCGTTGTCCGTTTTCAATGACCGCTCCGAAGGGAACAACCCATCGCACAACATGATGACGAAGACGACATCGAACTCCAGCCCTTTGGCCTGGTGAATCGTTGAAAGCCGCAGCCGTTCGTCGTCGGTGCCGACCGGCTGCTCGGCTTCCGCCTCCAGATTGGTCAGCAGCGCAAGCTGCGTCAGGAAATCCCCGACAGTTGGAAACTGCCGGGCAAAGACCGCCAACTGTTGCAGGTCCTCCAGCCGCGACCGATAGTTCGCGTAGCTCTCCTCGAGATATTCCTCGTAGCCGGCCTCGATCACCAGGCCGATCATCTTCGAGGCGTTGTCCCGGACTTCTTTCGCTTCCAATTGCGCGAGGGTCGCCACGAATTGCGCCCATGCCGCTGCGGCCTTCTTCGGCACGATGCCCGCGCAGGCCTGGAGGCGGGCCGCGAGGGGCGAGGGAAGGGAGTGTTGCGTGTTGCGTGTTGCGTGTTGCGCGACGGATGGCTGGTCAGCCGCGGCGGGTAACGGCTCGTCTCTTGGTTCGGATTTCGGGTCTCGGCCTTCCTTCGGACTTCGGCTTTCGGCTTTCGGACTTCCCGCTTCTGCCGGCTCCTGTCCCGCAAACGTCCGCCAGAGCTTGTCCGCCCCTTTGCCGCCGATGCCGGGCAGCAACTGCGCCAGTCGTTTGAACGAAAGCTCGTCCCGAGGATTCGCCACCAGCTTCGGATACGCCGTCACGTCTTTAATGTGCGCCTGCTCGAAAAAGCGAATGCCGCTCGTGATGCTGAAAGGGATGTTGCGCCGGGTCAATTCGAGCTGCAGCTCCAGCGCGTGAAAATGCGAGCGGTACAGCACCGCCATCCGGTTCAAGTCCGCGCCTTCCTCGCGCAGCTCCAACACCCGCTGCGCCACGAACGCCGCCTGCTCCGACGCGTCGCCGCACACCACCGTCACCGGCTTTGGGCCCGGCTGGCGCGCCGGGGCCAGTTCTTTGGCGAACTGCTCCACGTTGGCGCTAATCGCCGCATTGGCGACCCGGAGAATCTCCGGCGTGCTCCGGTAGTTCGTCTCGATCTTGTAGATCTTGGCTTCGGGATACCGGTCCGGGAATTTCAGGATGTTCAGATAATTCGCGCCGCGCCAGGCATAAATGCTCTGGGCGTCATCGCCCACCACCATGACGTTCTTATGCCGCGCGGCCAGCAGGTCGATGAGATCGCTCTGCAGCTTGTTCGTGTCCTGGTATTCGTCCACCAGGATGAACTGAAACCGCCGCTGATACTGCTCGCGGACCTCTTGGTGCTCCTGCATGAGCTTGAGCCAGAGGGCCAGCAGATCGTCGAAATCCATCGCGTTGGTGGCCCGCTTGCGCGCCGTATAGCGTTGCCGGATGTCCGCGATCTGCGGCGCCAGAGGCTCAAAGTAGTCGTACTGCTCCCTCAAAATCTCCTGAATCCCTTTGTGCGTATTGACGGCCAGCGAAAAGATGTCGCCCAACACCTCGGCTTTCGGAAAGCGCGTCGCCTTCACATCCACCTCCGACTCCGCCACGCAGGTGCTGATCAGGTGCTTGGCGTCCTCGCGGTCCAGGATCGTAAAATCGCGCTGGTAGCCGAGCCGCTCCGCGTGCTGGCGCAGAATCCGGTTGCCAATCGAATGGAACGTCCCGCCCCACAGGGAGGCCAGTTCCTGCCCCAGCAAGTCCGCCACCCGCCGCATCATTTCTTTGGCCGCCTTGTTCGTAAAGGTCAGCAGCAGAATCCGCTCCGCCGGGATTCCCTGTTCCAGCAGATAAGCCACCCGATAGGTCAGTGTGCGCGTCTTGCCCGAACCCGCGCCCGCAATCACCAGCGCCGGCCCCGGCGGCGCCATCACCGCCGCGTGCTGCTGCTCGTTGAGTTCGCGGGCATAGTCGATCTGCAAATGGATCGGCGCCCGGAACGGCTGCAACACATACTCACGCGACATCTGTAAACCGTAACCAGCAGCCTCTCCCATGTCGAACCGTGAATCTAACTCAAAAGGCTTTGAGAGAAGCCAAGTCCTCTGTTAGGAATGGGCGCGCATGAAGCACACCTCTGGAGTGATCGAAGTCATCGCCGGTCTCGATACCGATTTCCGGGGCGAACCGTTCGGCCCGATGCCCGTGCTGATGGCCAAGGCGGACGTGGTCGATAAGCTGCACGCCATCTGCATGGTGTGCGGCGAGGCGGCCTGCCGCACGCAGCGCCTGGTCGATGGGAAACCGGCGCGCTACCACGACCCGGTCGTTATTGTCGGCGCTTCGGAGCTGTACGAGGCCCGCTGCCGCGCCCATCACGAAGTCCCGGGCAAATAGCTTCCGCGGCGGAACCCGCCTGGCTTCGCTTGTCATCTGGCTGCCGGCAAAGTATATTGGCCGTGATTTTGGAAGGGCGGAGGATCGCTTTCCCCGAAGCAATTCGGGGGAGGAGGAAAGTCCGAACACCAAAGGGCGCGATGCCGCGTAACTGGCCGGGGCCGACGTAAGGAGGCCCACGGCGAGATACACGCGGGAGGCGACGCCGCGAGGCGTCCCGACGGATAGTGCCACAGAAACTTAAACCGCCCCAGCCTCGGCAACGAGGCCGGGGTAAGGGTGAAAAGGTGGGGCAAGAGCCCACCGCTCCAAGCGCAAGCACGGAGGCACGGAAAACCCCATCGGGTGCAAGGCCAAATAGGGGACCCCGGAGCGGCCCGCTCCAGGTTCCGCACAGCGGAACGGGTTCCGGGTATCGGCTGCTGAGACAAATGATTCTCTCCCCCGAAAGCTTTCGGGGCAGACAAAATTCGGCTTACAGCCCTTCCAAAATCATCTCCCGCCGCGGCGCCGGCGGGACGCCTGCGCCACCGTTTGTCAGCGGCTGGCGGTCACCGGCGCCCGGGGTGCGCCCAGGTGCCGTTCCAGGCAGCCGAGCACTTCATGCAGATTCACCGGCTTGGCTAGAAAGGGCAGCCCCCCGACCACGCCGTGGCGGGCGCGGACTTCTTCCCGTGTAATCGCCGCCGTCAGGAACACGAGCGGCACACCTTTCAATCTGGGACTGGCCTGGAACTTGCCGGCCAGGTTCCCGCCGTCCAGGCCCGGCATCATCACATCCAGCAGGATCAAGTCGGGTCGGAATTCCTCCGCCGTCGCCAGCGCGGCGTTCGAGACGTTCTCCGTCGCGACCTCATAATCTCCGGTCTGATCCAGGTTGAGTTTCAGCAACCGCGTAATACTGGGCTCGTCGTCCACTATCAGGATGCGTTTCTTTTCATTCTTCATCTTTCTCTCCTCATGGTTGGCCGAAACGGTCGGCGCGGGTGATCCCGCGGACCTCACTCCGGCAGGTTGTTCTCTCGTCATAGCTTTGCCTCCGGCTCGGTTTTTAGCACCAAAGTCACCAGCACGCCCCCGAGCGGCGCGTTGCGGATATCAATCGCGCCGCCGTGAAGGTCGATAATCTTCTTAACGACCGAGAGCCCCAGCCCAGTGCCGATGCCGGTCGGCTTGGTCGTAAAGAAGGGGTCGAAGATTCTCGGCAAATGGTCTTCGGGTATGCCCTGCCCGGTGTCCTGCACCTCGGCGATGACCACCCGCTCGCCGAGCTTAAACTGGGAGAAGGCCGGCCCGCTCATCTTGAGGTCCTCCCCGAACCGACGGTGACGGGTCGTGACCGTCAGGACGCCGCCCTGGGACATCGCCTGGAGGGCGTTGATGAAAAGATTGATGAAGACCTGCTCCATTTTGTTGCGATCCAGCAGCACGCGCGGCAAATCGGCCTCCAGCTTGCGCACCACACTGATTTGCGAGGCAATGATCTCACTGTTGATCAGCCACAGCGAGCGCTCGACCAGGCCATTCAAATCCTCCTCCTTCGGCTCGAAATCCGTCGCGGCGGACAATTGGAGCAACTCGCGAACGATCACGTTGGCGCGGACGACGGCGTCCCGCATATCGCTCAGAACCATCGTCGTGTTGTTCTTCCCGCCGGGCAGGTTGTTGGCCAGATAGTCCACCCCCATGAGAATGGTCTGCAAAGGGTTTTTGACTTCGTGGGCGACCCCGGCCGCCAAGGTCCCGACCGATTCCAGTTTCGCCGCCTGGATCAACTGCAATTGGGTCGTCTGCAACTCCTTGTTGGCAGTCTCCAGCTTTTGCAAGGCCGTTTTCAAGGCCGCTTCGTTTTGGGACAACTCCGCATACGCCCGTTCCAATTGCTCCTCCGCCCGCTTGCGCTCCGTGATGTCGGAAACCAGGCCGTCGTAGGCGATCAGCCGGCCCAGCTCATCCTTATGGGGCACGGTCGTATTCCTGATCCAACGGATACTGCCGTCTTTGTGGAAGATGCGGTGCTCCAGCGGTGGAGGCGTCTCACCCCTGAGAACCCGCTCGGCCTGGGCAGTCACCGCCGCGCGGTCTTCACTGTGAATCATGCGATACCACAGAAACGGGTCGGCCTCGAACTCCCGGGACGTGTAGCCGGTCACCGCCTCGCAGCCCGGACCGTGCGAAGTGGCCGCAGACTCGTCATGCTCAACCGTGACGGAGTAAACGTAGTCGGTGACGGAGGCGAGCAGTCGCTTGTACCGTTGCTCGCTCTCCTGCACGGCCTGCTCGGCCTTGTTCCTTTCTTGGACTAAAAACGTAGTGTGCATGTTGATTTTAGAAGGCAAGATCGAACCTGCCGCACCCGCCGGGCCGCCAAAGGGATACATCCCTCCCGCGCGACAACCCAAACCATTGTATCTCCGCAAAACCGTCCATTATTCAGCCTTTCGATTACCGTCCGCCATTCCGTCTCACGCCCGCTCGAAATCCGGGCTGACCAGGCCAGCAGGTTCGAGCAACAGTGATAATGCATCTTTAGCATCAACTATATTTATTGCAAGTATTAAATTACCAGAGCGACTTTGTCACTGGCCCAGGTCCCGTTGGAGCGTTTGCCAACACTTGACATTCCTTCGGCGCCAGCCACACTCCCGCTCATGATAAATGCAACACCGCGACAACTCCGCAAAGCAGCGAACATCCAGGAGAAGATCCAGGCGCTGCAAAAACAACTCGGTCAACTGCTGGGCGCTCCCGCCCAACCTGTAACCCGGGCCCGCCGGAAACGAAAACTGAGCGCCCGGGGCCTGGCCAATATTCGGGCGGGAGTAAGAAGGCGAATGGCGGCCAAGGCCAAAGCGGCGCAGCCGCCCAAGCGGAAGTTCAGTGCGGCCGGCAGGGCCAGACTGGCTGCGCTGGCCAGAGCCAGATGGGCCAAGGCCAAGAAGGCGGGCCGGAGCCGGTTGTAATCTCGGTTGTTGTCGTTGACCAAACGACCGCCGCAAACCGCAGGTATTCTCGCCTGCGGATTCCGATGGCGTCCCCGCGCGTCATAGAATGTCTTTGGCACTCCGCGCGTTGGCGCGGTGCGTTCCTCGACCTTGGGACGGAGGAAGCCGATGGAATTCTGTAACCAGCGGCGGGGTTTCAGCGTATTCTCCATTGGAGCGAGGCATCAGCTTGCCTCGCCGACAACGAAGAGCTGAACGACAACTACAAACGATACAGATGAATGTCAACCTCTGGAAAACCGTCCTTTGCGCCGGCGGCCTCGCCGTCGCCGGATTGCCTGCCTTCCCCGGACCGCTGCAACGCGCCGACGTGCCCGCCGAGCCGGCCTGGGTGCTGCACGTCGATTGCGACGGCCTGCGCCCGACGGCAATGGGCCAGTACTTGCTGGCGGAGATGGAGAAGCCGGAAGCGCAGGCCAAGTTCGCCGCCTTCCAGACCATTTTCAACTTTGACCCCCGCAAGCAACTGCACGGACTGACACTCTACAATGCCGGCAAAGCCCCGGATGATGACCTGTTGCTGGTTTATGCGGACTTCGACCCGGATCGGCTGATCACAATGGCCAAGGCGGCCGAGGATTACCAGAGCACCACCAACAACCAGCGCGTCATCCACAACTGGATCGAGGAGAAGAAGAAAGCCAGGCACGGCGTCAAACCGCGGGTTTATGCGGCGATCCAGGGCGCGCATATCGTGGTGTTTGCGCGGCAGGAGGCGCGGGTGGCCAGGGCGCTGGAAGTGCTGGACGGTGCCGCGCCGAGCCTCGCGGGCAGCGGCCTGTTTCCGCAACTGGGCGCTGACGGCAGCGGATGCATCCAGGCCGCTGCTCGGAAGCTGAATCTCCCGGATTCGGACCCCAACGCCGCCCTGTCCCGGCTGGCGAAGATGGCGCAACTGCAGATTGGCGAGGCGCAAGGACAGTTGAAGGCGACGCTCAGCCTTGAGGCCAACGACGAGGAGGTGGCCCGGCTGATGGCTTCGGTCGGGCAGGGCCTGCTGGCGCTGATGAAGCTGCAGAAGGACAATCCTGGCTCGGTGAAGCTGGCTGAGGCGCTCGCGCTCAAGCAGGAGGGGGCGCGTGTGGTGGTCTCGCTGGCGGTTCCGACCGCCGACGCCATCGAACTCATCAAAGCTGACGCCGCCCGAAAAGCGCAGAAGAAGGCGGAGCAAGACTAACTCTTCCTGGCGGCAAACGCTCAGTGCCGTCAACGCGCGAATCTGGCTGGCGGTGTCGGCATCCTTCTCGTGGGAGAAGGCGTTGTAGTTTTGGGCGGAGTTCAACGGCGGGTCCAGGCACTTGATTACCCCCTGGGCATCTCCACCCCATAATGATACTGAATTTCTGGCAGATTCTCCTTGACAAGGGGCCTGCCGGTGCGCACCAGGTACGTACACGTGCGGTAGACTTGGGGTGGGTACGTACTCGGTATCACAGGCGAGATAGACAAGGTCGACCGTCTCGTGCTTTGGTTACCCCCGCTACTCCGCTGGGTTGGCTGTGGATTCGGACTTCGGACTTCGGACTTCGGATTTGGAATGGACCGGACCGATTTTAGAGCAGTTCTTTATGGCACCGTGTCCACCTGGATACTTTTCAAGTCGTCCACGCCGAGCTGGAGCAGGGCGGCGTTGCTATAAACCTTGAGGTTCGGCTTCACCGGGGGGGCGTGGGCGGCTTGGCGCTGGCGATCGAGTTCCTGGATTGAAAGCACGTCGAGGGCGACGGGATCGCGGCTGAAGCGAAGCTGGTTCAACGTTGCGGAGTAGTGGAGAAGCCCGCGCTCGCCGCCTTCGTACTGGCAGATCAGCGCGTCGGTGATGTTCAGCACGACGTGGTCGCTAAGCGCCGGCAGGCTGTAAATCTCGGCGATGGCCGTGGCCAGCGTTTCCGGGCTGGATTCAAAACGGATGAGATTATCGACACTGCCCATCGCCAGGCTGTAAAGGTTGCCCGACACCCCGGCCTCGTTGTGGTTCAGCAGCGGGGTCACGTTGATGATCTTCGTGATCTCGCGGCTGACCAGTTTGGAGACGAAGGATTTCCGCCCAACGCCCGCGCCCTTCTTGCCGAATTCCAGGTCGCCCCAGACCAGGTTGCCGAGGATGGGGCTGTCGGGGTTGTAAAAGGTTCTTTCGTCCCAACCGGCTTGCGCGCTGCCGGCGAGGCGAATGCCGTAGCGTTTGGCGAGCTCAGAAAAGCCCGCGAGTCGCAGGTCGGTGATCTGCCGGTCCCACACGATGATGTGTTTGGGCGGCAAACCCGCGGCGAGCAACCCTTCGACCACGGCGGCCACCACCGCCGGACGCGTGCCGCTGTTGGGGCCGGGCGCCGAAAGGACTTTGATGCCGACGACGTCTTGCGTCGTAACGAGACTGCGCCAGGCTTCCGGCACGGTGGTTTTTTGGGTCAGGTTCGTGATCGCGCAGTTGACCATGACCCGGACTTTCTCCAGGCGCGGTCGGAAAGCGTCGGTGGCATCCGGGTCCTGCGTGACAACGACGTGGGTGGGCGCGACGCGGTTGGTGTAGGAGAACGGATCGGCGGCCTGCGCCGGCAGGAGGCAAAAGGCGGACAGCCAGGCGACCAGAGCGGCGGGCGGCCAGCCCGGGACACGGCGCGAAGCGGCGGCCAGCGTGGAGAATAAACTGTCTGTGATTAGTGCGTTTCTTGACACTTCAGGGCGCGGATGTTACCACCCTCTCCGATGCTGACCATCAAAAACCGGGCTGGAAGTAATCTCGTCGGGGGACGGGAGAAGAACGCGTTGAGCTTGTCCAGCTTAGGGAAGCTCATTTTGTTGCTGGCGCTGCTGGCCGGCTGCACTCCTGCAGGCCCGCGCGCATTGCTCGAGGGCAAGCGGTTGGTGGACGAGGGGAAATACCCGCAGGCGATCGAGAAGCTGAGGACGGCCACGTCGCTGCTGGGCGGCACCAACGCGCTGGCGTGGAATTGTCTGGGTGTGGCTTATCAGTACGCCGGCGAGATGGCCGAGGCCGAGAGGGCCTACCAGCGAGCGCTGGCGCTGAACCACGATTTGGGCGAGGTCCGCTTCAATCTCGGCTGCCTGTGGCTGGCCCAAAATAAACTGGAGCCGGCCAAAGCGGAGTTCACCGCCTGCACGTTGCGCCGGCCAAACGCCGTCGAGGGGTTCCTCAAACTCGGCGCCGTGCAACTGCGCACCCACGAGCCGGGCGCGGCGGAGAAGACCTTCAACGACGCGTTGCGGCTAAGCCCGCAGAACCCGGAAGCGTTGAATGGACTGGGCCTGGCCCGGCTCCAGCGCGGTCGGGCTGGCGAAGCGGCGCAGTGTTTCGACAGCGCGCTCAAACAGCAGCCGGATTACCGTCCGGCGCTCCTGAACCTGGCGATTGTGTCGCACCAGTATCTGAAGGATCGCCAGTTGGCGCTGGAAAAGTATCGAGAGTATCTCGCCTTAAAGCCGCCGCCGCCGAACGCCGAGGCCCTGGCAGCGATCGTGCGGCAGCTCGAACAGGAACTCAATCCGCCGGCGCGACATGTAGCGGCGAACGAGCTGGCTCAACTCAGCCCGAAGGTGAATGCGCCCAAGGCAACCGTGACGAATGTGACGCGAGTCGTCAGCGCGCCCAAACCGGAGCCGGCGGCCATCGTAACCGAGTCAGCGGCCAGCTTGCCGTCGCCTCCGCCCAACGGACCGGCCGCTCGTTACGCCTACAAGTCTCCAGCCCAACCCGCGCCCGGGAATCGCTCCGAGGCGGAGCACTTGTTCGCGCAAGGCGTGCAGGCGCAGCAGGCGCATCGGCTGGCACAAGCGATGCAGTCCTATCGCTTGGCAACGCAACTGGATCCGACCCTCTTTGAGGCGCACTATAATCTGGGCCTGACCGCCACCGAAGCCGGCAACCTGCCGGCTGCCCTGGCGGCGTATGAGGACGCGCTGGCGGTGCAGCCGCAGTCGCTGGATGCGCGCTACAATTTTGCCTTGGTGCTCAAGCAGGCCAACTGCCTGGGCGACGCCGTCAATGAGTTGGAACGAGTCTTAGCCAGCTATCCAAACGAGACCCGTGCCCACCTGGCGCTCGGCAATCTCTACGCGCAGCAGTTCCACCAACTGGCCAAAGCGCGCCAGCATTATCTAAGGGTGTTGGAGCTTGAGCCGCATAATCCGCAGGCGGGCACGATTCGTTTCTGGCTGGCGGCCAACCCGCCTTAGCCCCAATTGTGGAAACAAACCGCGCTGGCGGAGGGCGCGTCTGTCCTCAGCGCGCCGGTGGCTGCCCCCAGACTACTGGACGGCGCGCTGAGGACAGACGCGGCCTGCCCGCAAGGGTATAGCTTATCCCAGCGACTCCTCTGAATGGCACAAAACTGGCTAACAATGTCCACAAAAACTGCATTCCCGATGGGATGCGAATGACGAGACACAAGCATGAGCCTTGATCAGTTGCCAATTAACCTGTTCGATTTGGTGGTAATCATCGTGCTAACAGCCGGTATTACCCGGGGCCGCAAGCACGGGATGTCCGAGGAGTTGCTGAACCTGCTCAAATGGCTGGCGATTCTCTTCGGGTGCGCGGCCATTTACGAGCCGGGCGGGCAGTTCGTTGGGGGATTCACCACTTTGTTCGGCCGGTTGTCCTGTTATCTGGTGGCCTATGTGGGCGGGGCCTTGCTGATGCTGCTGCTGTTTGCGGGGATCAAGCGCGCGTTGGGCGGCAAACTGGTGGGCAGCGACATTTTTGGACGGTCGGAGTATTATTTGGGCATGGCGTCGGGGCTGGTGCGGTTTAGCTGCATGCTGCTGGCGGCGCTGGCGCTGCTCAACGCCCGCTATTTCAGCCCGACGGAAGTCAGGGCTATGGAGAAGTTCCAGGATGATGTTTATGGCAGCAACTTCTTCCCGACGCTGCACTCGTTGCAGGCCACGGTGTTCGATAAGTCGCTCACGGGTCCGTGGATCAAGGAGAATCTTGGCTTCCTGCTGATCAAGCCGACGAAGCCGGAAAACAGGGAGTTTCATCCAAAAGACGTCGATATCCCCTGAGGGTTGACTGGACCGCGGGCGGCGGGGCGGATGTGCCCGCTTCCGCTGCTTCCCGCTACGCCACGCCAGCCGGAGAAGTCCCGGCGACGCCCGGTCCTGAGTCGTTTTCCCGTTTTCCCACCGTAGCGCAAAAGCGCTTTACAGTCCCGGCCCGGAAACCTACAATTGCGCATCTATATTGAATGACGCATTGAATGGATGGATTGGAAACTATGGAAGCGAAAGCGAAAACGATTGATGGGTTCAAGCTGCACGAGCGGGACACCGGTTCGGCGGATGTGCAAATTGCGCTGCTCACGCAACGCATCAACCACCTGACCGAGCATTTGCAGAAGAACAAAAAGGACCACGGTTCACGCCGCGGGCTGCTGATGATGGTCGGCCAGCGCCGGCGTTTGCTGGATTATCTCCAGACCATCGACGTCAACCGCTACGTGGCAATTACCAAGAAGCTGAAGCTGCGAAAATAGCCGCGGCCTGCCCTCCTGAGGGTCGCGACGGACAGGTCCGGCCGGGAGGTCCAAGATTTAATCGGGCCGGTAAACGCGAACGGCCTGGTTTTCTGCCTTAACAATCGCGTAAGAGAAAGCTCCGTTGCCCTGGGAAATTTCGTTCAGTCCCGAACGAATTCGGGATTCACTGAAGTTCCTCAGTGGCAATGGAGGAGTTGCATAATATGTCAGACAAAGTCACTGCCCCTGTCGGGGACAAGTCACTCATCATCGAAACCGGCAAACTTGCCAAACAGGCCGATGGCGCCGTAAGCGTCCAACTGGGCGAAACCATTGTCATCGTCGCGGCCGTCGCCGCTACCAAGGCCAAAGAAGGCCAGGACTTCTTTCCGTTGACGGTGGATTACCGGGAAAAGGCGGCTGCGGCCGGCAAGTTCCCCGGCGGCTACTTCAAACGCGAAGGCCGCCCTACCGAAAAGGAGATCCTCACCTCACGGCTCATTGACCGGCCCATCCGGCCGCTCTTTCCCAAGGGCTGGTATAACGAAGTCCAGGTCCAAAGCATCGTCCTGAGCGCCGATGGCGAGAACGACCCGGATATGCTGGCGGTCGTCGGCGCCTCGACGGCGCTGATGATCAGCGACATCCCGTGGGCCGGGCCGCTCGGGGCCGTTCGGGTCGGGCGCGTCAACGGCCAGTTCGTCGCCAATCCCACCCACAGCCAGATGCTCGAGAGCGACCTGGACCTGGTCTATGTCGGCAACGAGTCGGACATGGTGATGTACGAAGGCTCGGCCAAGGAAGTCAGCGAAGCGGACTTCAACGCCGCGCTGAAGTTCGGTCAGGAGGCGATTCAGCCGGCGATTGCCGTGCAGAAGGATCTGGCCGCCCGCGTCGGCAAGCCCAAACGCCAGATCACGCTCAACATCGTTCCGGAGGAGATCCTCAACGAAGCCAAGACCCTGGCGGGCGACCGCATCGTCGCGGCCCTGCTCACGCCGGGCAAGCTCGCCCGCGAAGGCGCCGTCGCGGCCATCACGGAAGAAGTCGGCCAGAAGCTCGTCGAGAAGTTCGGCGAGGAGAAGGTCACCGAGTTCGTGCTCAAGGACGCTTTCTACTACATCCAGAAGGAATCTGTCCGCAGCCTGATCATGAACCAGGGCAAGCGGCTCGACGGGCGCGATTTCGACACCGTCCGGCCCATCGTCTGCGAAGTGGGCATCCTGCCCCGGGCGCACGGCTCGGCTCTATTCCAGCGCGGGGAAACGCAGGCTGTCACCCTCTGCACTCTGGGCACCGGCGAAGACGCGCAGGAATTCGACGCCTACACCGGCGGCGCCAGCGAAAAGAAATTCATCCTGCACTATAACTTCCCGAACTTCTCCGTCGGCGAAACCGGCCGCATCAGTGGTCCGGGCCGGCGCGAGATTGGCCACGGCGCATTGGCTGAGCGTTCGCTCGAACCGATGGTGCCGACCGAGACCTACCCCTATTCCATTCGCATCACCAGCGAGATCATGGAGTCCAATGGCTCCTCCTCGATGGCCTCGGTTTGCGGCGGCTGCCTGGCGCTGATGGACGCGGGCGTGCCGATGACCCGCCCGGTGGGCGGCGTCAGCATCGGCCTGTGCACCGAGCACGACGCGCAGAACAAGATCACCCGCTATAAACTGCTGACTGACATCGTCGGCTGGGAAGACGCCTTCTGCGACATGGACTGCAAGATCGCCGGCACCGAAAAGGGCATCACCGGCTTCCAGCTCGACCTCAAGCTGCCGGGCCTCCCGCACAGCCTGATGACCGAGGCGGTCGAGAAGGCGCGCGTGGCCCGGCTCCACGTGCTGGCCGAGATGGCCAAGACCCTGGCCGCCCCGCGCCCGGAAATCAGCAAGTATGCCCCGCGCATCACGACGGTGAAGATCAACCCCGAGAAGATCGGCCTGCTCATCGGCCCCGGCGGCAAGAACATCAAGAAGCTCGTCGAGGAATCCGGCTGCGAAATCAACATCGAAGACGACGGCACGGTCAATATCTACTCGGTCTCCGCCGAGGGGATGAAGATCGCCGTGGATGCCATCGCCGGCATGACCGCCGAAGCCGAGATCAACAAGGTCTATCGCGGCAAAGTCGTCACCATCAAAGAGTTTGGCGCGTTCGTCGAATTCCTGCCCGGCAAGGATGGCCTGGTCCACATCAGTGAGCTGGCCAACTTCCGCGTCAAGCAGGTCGAGGACATCGTCAAGATGGGCGATGAGATTTGGGTCAAATGCCTCGGCGTGGATGAAAAGGGCCGCGTGCGGCTCTCCCGCCGGGCCGCTATGGCCGAGCGCGACCAGGCAATGGGCGGCGCGCCCGCCGAAGGCGCCCAGGGCGGCGAAGGCGGCCAGCCCCCCGCCGAAGGCGGCGCACAACCCCAGCCTCGCGAAGGCGGGGAACAACCCTACGGCGACCGCGGCGAGTACCGGGGCGACCGGGGCGAACCGCGCGGAGATCGTGGCGGTGAGCGCCGAGGCGGCGACCGCGGACCGCGCCGAGATCGCGGCGGTCGGGGCGACGGACGCGGGCGAAGATAATCCGAGCCAGTATCAATTCAAAGGCGAGCCGGCAGCAGCTCGCCTTTTTCATTGGCCGTGTTCCCCTTGGCCACGGACCTCATGTTAACATTGCAGGTCAGAGGCGGCGGGCCAGGAGCCTGCGACATGAAACAGAGCTGGAAGCCCGCCGTCCCCTGCTCCTGCAGGGTTTGACGCTTTGTTCATTTGGAGAAACGAGCTACTCTTTCTTGCGGTTGTAGGTGACGAGATAGAGCCGCGTGCCCGCGATGCTCTTGAACTCGGTCGGTCGTTTCGTGCCGGAAAGGTCGTAGCAGATGCGGAGGGTGTCACCCTTAAGTTCGTAGATCGCGGGGAAAGTCTTGCCCTGGTTCGGTCCTTCGGTGCCGGTAATGGTCATGCTCTTGGGCTTGCTGGCGGGATCGAGCGTGTAAGTGCCCTTGTCGGGGTTGCCTCCGACGGAGACTTCATACTTACCGTGGTCGAGTTTGAGGCTGATGCTCTTTAGGACGGCCTCGGTCATGGGCTGTCCGCCCAAGTCGGCCTTGGCAGGCGTCCAACTGCCTTGAACTGCTTTGGCGTCGTCGGGTGGGTCGGCAGCGAACGCGGTCAGTGATGCGGCAACAGTGAGGCCGATGTAGAGGAGGTGTTTCATGATGTGTGGAGTGGTGAAGGATTGTGAATTACGGGATACGCATAAACGCCAAACCATTCAAAGGCGAGCCGGCCACAGCTCGCCTTTTTTGTTGGCGGTGCTCGCCCTGGCCACGGACCTCCTGGAACATTCAGGGTGAGCGACGGGAAGCAGCAGCCGCTGGCTCATGATCGCGAACTGGGCGTAACGGCTGCTCCTCATTCGCTCGACTTTGCGGGTTCGTTCAACGTGTTCATTGGGACTTCTTCGCCTGGGCAATGATGCGCTTTATGAACGCTGTCTTACCGTTGGTATAACCCACTCGGTCGTTTGGGTGCGCAGCGGCCAACTTATATTTGAGTTGTTCGTAGGCGCGGGCGGCTTTGGGATATGCCATCAGGTAGTCGCGGAATAGAAGACGCTCCCAGTGCGCTTGGAAGGTGCCCCGGCCGGTCACCATGTGGATATGATGCGTACGGACACCAGCATCGTCGCGCCGAATAAAGAAGGCATACCATGGTGGAATGTCATCTCCAAAACTGGGTCGCCAAAAATAATCGTAACCCTGCGCTTCGAGCAAAGGCGCAATCTCGGTCCGCGCTGCTCGCAGGCTGGTCACCTGAACGAGCATGTCAACGATCGGTTTGGAGGCGAGTCCCGGTACGGCTGTGCTGCCAAAGTGTTCAATGCGCCGGAGAAGCCGTGCCGGGATACACGAGCGAAGATGCGCAGCCTCACGTCGAAACAACTCCAGCCAGCGAACGTCGTAAGGCTCAATCGCGACATCCTCGTGGACTGCTCGCTGCACGCGCTCTCGGAGTGTATTCATTTCAGGGAAAGGCTCTCACTCGCCGAACAATTGATTATCATATAAGAGACTTGATGCTATTGGATGTTACGGCAGAAACATTGCGTTGATCTGATGTCCCATTACCAGCCTCAGAATAGGGAGGGGCGGGCCGGGGGTCAAGGGGCATGCGGGCGAAAGCAGGAACCACACGAAGGTTTGGGGGCCTCCCTGTGGTAGGCGCGGGCCGGCCTCAATGCCTGCGCAGAATCAGGCGGTGATCCACGCGGCGGGTTTGGTGGTATTCGAGCGGGGGCAGGTCGGTGAGAGTCGGGGACTCGGTCTCGTTGAGGATGGTTTTGGCAAGGCTCTGCAAGGCGCGCCAGCGGGGCCAGTCGAGGTCCGGCGCGTGCGCGATCTGCCGCAAGAGGCTGCGCCATTCGATGATGACGCGGTCAATGTCCCCCGGGCCGAGCAGGTCGGTGATCCAGGCCTGTTTGGCGAGCGGGTTTTTGTGGACGGAGGCGACAATCTGCTCCGCCCCCGCGCCGTATTTAGGAGGCACGCCGTTTTCAAGGTAGCCGGGAATGGATTGCAGTCCGTACCTCTCGTGACAAACGATCCCCAGTCGCCCGCCCCAGCGGTTGAGGTCCTCGCCGGCGAAGCGGAACCCGGCGTCCAGGTCCCCGAGGTCGTAGATCAATTCGTCGAGCGCATAGGTTTCGTCTTCCAGCGCGGCGGCAATGGCCAGCCCATCGCCCTGGCTGAAGAAGCTGACAACCCGGCCACGGAGGGTAGGCACGCCTCCGGCATTGACCAGGCCGAGCCGCCGCCAAAGCAAGGCGACACCCGTGCTGGTCGGCAATTGGCGGCAGACGGGGACGAGCGGGCACTGGGCACAATCGGCGGGCAAGACCTCGCGCTCGACGGGCTTCCACAGGGCGACGCCGTGCCGGTCCACCGGCACGCGCAGAGTCAGGTCCGCAATGCTGACGAGGGCGACGATGCGCTGCGCCTGGTTTTGGAAGCTGACGACCGGCGTTTTCTGCTGCGCCAGCTTTTCTTTCACCAGCGGGACAATCTTTTCCTCCCAAACCGCCAGCGGGGCCTGGCGTCCATTCCAATTCGTCAAGCGCCGGATCCATTTGGCGAGCAGGACGCGGTCGTGGCCGAGGCGGTCGGCGACGGTGAGGGCGCGGCCATAGGTCTTGCCCTGCTCGTTTTCGGACAGGAGGCAGAGCGTGCCGGTGCCCACTTTCTCCAGGGCGGTGGGTTCGGAGAGGATGGACCGATTTACGATTGGCGATTCCCGATTTACGAGGTCAGCCCCGGAGTCGCCGCCGGGCGCGTCAATCGTCAATCGTAAATCGTAAATGCGAATCTCTCGCACCGGCCTTGGTTCGGGCGCGGGGTACGGCTCCCACTCTCCTCGGCTATTCTGCATCTCGCGGACGCGCTTGCGGACGTGGCGGGCGCGCTCGGCGTCCGTCCGCAGACCGCACGGGACATCCGGGTGGCGCAGGGATTCCTCGACGCCGAGAACGATGGGCTTCGTCGTGAAAAGCCGTTCCTGCGTGCGCACGGCCTCGTGGAAGGGATCGCGGCCATGTTCGGCGGCGGCGGTCATGATGCCGAGCAGGGCGGACCAGTCCACCGCGCCGCTGCGCGACAGGTGGCCCGGGTGGGAGTCCAGCAGGCGCAGCTCGTTGGCCGTGATCAGCACGAACCCGGTTTCGTCCAGGCCCCGGCGGCCGGCGCGGCCGAACATTTGCAGAAGCTCGTCGGGTTTGAGCAGTTGCTCCGCCTCGTCGCGGCGATAGGATTCGCCGGCGAGAGCGACGCTGCGCAGGGAGAAGTTGATGCCCGCGGCGAGGCCCATCGTGGCCACAACGACCCGGAGTTGGCCGGCCTTGGCGAGCGGCTCGATGACGCCCGCCCGGGCGCCGTAGCTCAATCCGCTGTGATGATAGGTGACGCGGCTCTTGAGCAACTTGGCCAAATGTTCGCCCACGACCAGCTTCTGCTCGGTGCTGAGCAAGAGGGGATTGGGCGTGGGCAACAGCCGGGCGAGTTCATTGGCCATGGATTCCGCGGCCTGGCGGCGCGGGGCGAAGATCAGAATCGGTCCCAGGTCTTCCGCCAGGGCCTTGGCGACGAGCCGGGGCCAGTAACCGCGGATTTCACTCGGGACGTGGTAGCTCAGGTTATTGGCATGAACCTCGTCCAGCGGCACGGGGCGTTCATCGTGGCGGACCAAAACGGCCTTGCGGCCAAGCCGTTGCAGCCATTTGACGACATCCTGCGGATTGCCCACGCTGCCGCTCAGCAGAAGCAGTTGCGTTTCCGGGGGCGCCAGGGCCATCGCCAGCTCGTAATTCAGGCCGCGGTCCAGGTCGCTGAGCATCTGATACTCGTCCACGACCAGCAGGGCGGGGCCGTCGCCCTGAATAAGGCGGTTCTTCTGCGTCTCCAGCGTGGCAACCAACACGGGGGCGCCGAGGTTTTCCGCCAGGTCGCCCGTGGCGATGCCGACGTCCCACCCGCGCGCGCGCCATTCCGCGAGCTTGTCGTTGGCCAGCGCGCGGGTCGGCACCGTGTAGATGGCCTGTCCGCGATTCTTCCCCTGGTTGGACCAAAGCTCAAAGATCAGCGTCTTGCCCGCTCCGGTCGGCGCTTGGACGACAACGTCATTGCCCTCGCGCAGGGCGGTGACGGCCTGCTGTTGCCAGAGGTCAGGGACCGCGACCTGGTTGAGAGCGGGCAGCTCGGCCAGTGGTGAGGAGAACGTTGACACGCCAGAAATGGGTTAAATGGGTTAAATGGGTCAAAGGGTTGAAACTGAGCGTAATTCAGATAAATGGGGCTCGAGTCGGCAATGGTGGATCGCACGTTGTCATGCAGAGAAGATAACCAAGTTTGGCGAATCCGAAATGGAAAATAGAGAAGAGGAATTGGGAACCCAGGAAATCAGGGCCGGAATTGGAAGGAGGAAGGGGCTTCCTCATTCGCCAAGCTGCTGATCCGCCCCGGCCTGCCTTCGCCGGCGCCAATCTTTATGCAGGCATCTGCGGCTGGTTGTGTTAAGTTGTAAGGAGATGAACCGGTCAAGCGCCCCTCGGATTGCTGCTGCGCGAGGCGGCGTCATGCCCCGCCCGATAAGGGGTTTGACTTGGACCGTTCACAACCTTAGACTTCGCGCACATGTTTGCGGCTGATTCCAAAGCGGTTTGTGCGCCGACTCCCAAGACGTCGAATGCCGAGCCGGTTTGTACCTGGAAGAAGATCATCGATCCCGTCGAACCTTTCCTTGAAGCCGTCGGCCAAAGGCTGGCGAAACAAGTCGAGGCCTTTGACCCGGACATCGTCCGTTACGCTGATTATGCGCTAAACGGGCAGGGCAAGCATTTGCGGGCCGCGCTGGTGGCCTTGACCGCCAAGGCGCTGGGGAAGGTCAACGACGCCCACATCACGGTGGCAGTGATCATCGAAATGGTGCACCTGGCGACCCTGGTGCATGACGATGTGATCGACGAAGCCGAGATTCGCCGGGGTCGGCTGACGCTGGCCGCCAACTGGAGCAACGAGATAGCGGTGTTGTTCGGGGATTGCCTCTTTGCCCATGCGCTGAAGCTGGCGGCGAGCTTTCCCACCCCGGACGTTTGCCGGGCGGTGGCCATGGCGACCAACACGGTGTGCTCCGGCGAAATCCTGCAGACCCAGCACCGGCGCGACTTCAGCTTCACGCGCGAGAAGTATTTCAAGGTGCTGGAAATGAAGACGGCGGAGCTTTTTGCGCTGTCGTGCGAACTGAGCGCCGGCCTGACCGTGACGGCCATAGAACGGCGGACGCCGCTGCGCCAGTTCGGTTTGGCCTTTGGCACCGCCTATCAGGTTTATGATGATTGCGTAGATCTATTCGGTTCGGAAGCGGTGGCAGGCAAGTCGTTGGGCACGGATTTGGCCAAAGGCAAGCTGACCTTGCCGGTGCTGCTGCTGTGGGAGCGCGCGGATGCGGCGGACCGGGCGTGCTTGCAAGAGTTGGTGGAGGGGTGGCAGCCTGATTCCATGACGCGCCTGGGGGACCTGCTGGCCAAATACGAGACGCTGAGTGCCTCTTTGGAGATCATCCATCAATATCTGGAAAAGGCGCGCCAGACGCTGCGGGCTTTGCCCGCGTCCAATGGCCGCGCCGGCTTGCTGGGTTTAACCGACTATCTGGCTCGCCAGGCCGATGTGCTGGGCGTCTGCGCCTGAGAACTGCCTATGGTTATGACTGAACCGGCCAGTCGCAAGGTATCCAAACCACCCGATGAGCCCGCCGCTGCGCCGGCAACGGCCCCGGTCCCGGTCGAGGAAATGGACCTGGTGAAGCGGGCTCGGAGGGGTGACCTGGCCGCTTACGATGAACTGGTGCGCCGTTACCAGGAACGCATCTACGCGACGGTGTACCACATGACAGCCAATCACGAGGACGCCAACGACCTGGCCCAGGAGTCCTTCATCAAGGCGTTTCAAGCCCTCAGGTCCTTCAAAGGCGGCTCCAGTTTCTATACGTGGGTCTATCGCATCGCGGTCAACAAGACCATCAACTTCCTCAAGCAGCGGAAGAACAGGGCGCAGATGAGCCTTGACGACTTGGACTTCAATGCCGAGCATGATCCGGACCTTGTGGCGCTGATTTCGGAAAAGACCCCGCGCCGCGAGGTCAACTTGGCCGAATTGCAGGAAAAATTGAACGCCGCGATGCAGAAGTTGTCAGAACCCCATAGACTGGTAGTGACATTGCACGATGTGCAGGGGCTGTCACATGAAGAGATCGCGAAGATTATGGATTGCAATATTGGCACCGTGCGGTCCCGTTTGTTTTACGCCCGTCAGCAGTTACAGGCATACTTGTCGGACTATTTGAAATAAGTATGAATCAAGACACCGAGAACTTCGAACAGTTGCGCCGGTTGTTGGCGCTCAAACGCCACGAGCAGCCCCCCCCGGGTTACTTCAAGCACTTCTCCAGCCAGGTCATCCTACGCATCGAAAGAGGCGAGCGAGGGACCCTCATTGATCGACTGCTTTGGGAAGCTCCCTGGCTGCAGCGAATTTGGGCGGCCTTGGAGACCAAACCCATCCTGGCCGGAGTTTGTGGCGCCGCAGTGTGCGGCTTATTGGTTACCGGCGTGATTTGCTCAGACAGAGCAGACGTCTCGACCGTTGCCCTTGTGCCCGCAACGGAAACGGAGTCAACACCCATGGCGCTTGCAAATATGTCCGTGGCAGACCACCCGCTCCTGGCCAAGCCGGTCCTCCTCGAGCCTTCCAGCACCAACCCGATCACTCCGGCCCAAACGGACGAGTCGCTCCTGGGCGACATCGGCAAGCTTCGAGCACAGCCCGCCAGCTTTAGTTTTCTTGGCGGAAACTGACCCGCGGGATCAATCCTCGCGGTCGAACACCAGTCCCATCCCTTCGGCCCCGATCGTCAGGCGGTCGCCCTCGACTCCCGCGGCCAGTTGCTCGTCTCTGCCGCCGCCCGAAAGGGTGAGTTGATACTTGCCATCCAGGTTTTGCCACTGGCCCTTCAGGGTCTGCGGTCCGCTGGAGGGTGCGGCGCCGGCAGAGGGGAGTCGCAGTTGTGGCAGGCTTTTGAGAATGGCTTGGTGATCGGTCATCGCGACAAAGCTGGTTTTGGCGAAAACCATCACCATCCATTTCTTCCATTTCTGCATTTCCGTCGAGGAGATGTTGGGTTTGGCCCGGCGGAACAGCCCCATGGCGGCGTTCACGTTAAAGGTCCAACGACCGAGGATTCGTTCCGGGTCGTACTTCGGCGATTTGCCGGTTTCAAGAAAGGTGCGCAGGTCGTCGAGGTCGGCCACCACGGTGGTCCAAGTCAACTTCAGCAGGTCGGGATTCTGGATAATCGCCTGGGCTTTGGGATAATCGAGCACCTTCATGATCGGCTCCCGCCGCAGGAGCAATTCGGTAAACTGCGGGTCATTGGCCATATCCTGGAATTCGGCCCGCTCAGCCAGGCCCAGAAAAGCCGGGTAACGCGCCAACCGCGCTTCGAGCAGGGGATTGTTGTAAATCAGGCCCGCCAGATCGGCCGAGTCGTACCATACCCGGGGCATCGGGTCGATGGCCCGCGCCACCTTCGCAAAACCGCTGCTCTGGAGGTCCTCGCCCAGCCGATTGAGAATCCTCACCGATCTCGGGTCGTTGTCGGACGATGCCATTTGGAAGGTCCAATAGCTGAATGGGTAAATCACGAACGCCAGCAGGATGAGATAAAGGGCGCCGTTGACCAGGCCAAGGCACAGCCCCAGCCGGCGACTCAACCGTTCCCACAGGGCCAGCCGCAAATCACCGGCATGGTATTTGAAATGCACGTCCACCTTCTTATGCACCATCAGGGCGGCGACCTTGAAGATGACCGAGATCACCACAAAAACCACCAGCGGCGCCAACAACCACGCCAGCGGCGGGGTCTTCAAGCCCAGCGCCACAAGCAGCAGCTTGACCGGTTTCCCCAGTGGTCCGGCCAGCAACGCCCCCAGCAAAATGCCAACCAAAGAAAACGCCACCCGGATGGCGCCCTGCCGGTATCCAATCCCGGCCAGCGACGCCAGCAGCACCAAACCGAGAAGCCAAAACATCATACGTGTTAATTAAAGGGGTGCTGGGAAAAAAGCACGCACAAAGTTTGCCACCCTCCCGCCAAGTCGGGCTAGCGTTCCGGGCGAAGGGACAGCTCCCCTTTTGTGAATGCGTAGAGGGTTGCGTGCTTCGGCCCGAGATAAACGGAAAGCACAATTTCGTTGGTCGGGTCCAGATAGTTGAAGGGAACAAACTGGGTGGTCGAGGCTTGGATCCAGTCCCGGCACTTGGGCGCGAGCATGCATTCGTCCGCAAAGTCGGACTTGGAGCCGAAGTTGTATTGCGGATGGGCTGCGCAGTAGGCACGGGTTTCTCTTAACAGCATATCGGCGACCCGTGGTGCCTCCAGCTCATCCGTCACGCCCTTGATCCGGTTGTAAGCTTGCGCCACCGCTGGCAGGAGCAAGGCTGCCAGGATGGCGATGATCGTCATGACGCACAGGAGTTCCGTCAGGGTAACCCCCGCCTTTTGTTTTTGCCGCTGGTCCATAGTTCAAGGGGTTAGACCGGGCTGCCAGCCGGTGCTCACGGGGATTTTGCGCCATTCCAATGCCGCGCTGCCCATTCCGGACTTGAGACTTTGCCGGTTTCCCCTTATCAGTAGCCTATATGCAACTGGATCGGTTCACCATTAAGTCACAGGAGGCCTTGCAGGAGGCGCAGCGCATCGCGCGCGAGCATTCGCATCAGGAGGTGGATGGGGAGCATCTGCTGCTGGCCTTGATTGGCCAGGCGGACAGCCTTATCCCGGATTTGCTTGAGAAAATCGGCGTGCCCCCTGGCAGGCTCAAGCCCGACCTCGAAAGCGAACTCACCCGCCGCCATAAAGTCCAGGGCATCACCTCCACCGACTTGTTTCTCAGCCCGCAACTGAAGAAGGCGCTGGACGCCGCTCAAACCGAAGCCGGCAAGCTCAAGGACGAATACATCAGCACCGAGCATCTGCTGCTGGGGTTGCTGGATGAAGCCGGTCCCTCGCTGAAAAAGCTCTTGCAAACGCGCGGCCTGAAACGTGATTTGGTGCTGCGCGCGCTGGCGGACCTGCGCGGCAACCAGCGGGTTACCGATGCCAACCCGGAGGACAAGTTCCAGGCGCTCGAAAAATATGGCCGCGACCTTACCGCCCTGGCCCGCCAGGGCAAAATCGACCCCGTCATTGGCCGCGACGAAGAGATTCGCCGCGTCATGCAGGTGCTGACGCGCCGCACCAAGAACAACCCGGTGCTCATCGGCGAGCCGGGGGTGGGCAAGACCGCGATTGCCGAAGGTCTGGCCCGGCGCATCGTCAGCGGCGACGTGCCCGAAACCCTGAAGAACAAGCGGCTCGTAGCAATGGATTTGAGCGCGATGATCGCCGGGGCCAAATACCGTGGCGAGTTCGAGGACCGGCTCAAGGCCTTTCTCAAGGAAATCGTTTCCAGCGAAGGGAAGATCGTTCTGTTCATTGATGAGCTGCACACGCTTGTCGGCGCGGGCGCCGCCGAAGGGGCAACCGACGCCGCCAACATCATGAAGCCGCAGCTTGCCCGCGGCGAACTCCGCGCCATCGGCGCTACCACCCTCGACGAGTACCGCAAGCACATCGAGAAAGACCCCGCGCTCGAGCGCCGCTTTCAGCCCGTGTATGTCTCCGAGCCGACCGTCGAGGCCACCATCGCCATCCTGCGGGGACTCAAGGAGCGCTATGAAGTCCACCATGGCGTGCGCATCCAGGACGCCGCGCTGGTCGCCGCGGCGACGCTCTCCCATCGCTACATCGCCGACCGTTTCCTGCCGGACAAGGCGATTGACCTGATTGACGAAGCCGCCTCGCGCCTGCGCATGGAGCTGGATTCCATGCCAACCGAGATTGACCAGTTGGAGCGGCAAATCCAGCAACTCGAAATCGAGCAGAGCGCGCTCAAGAAGGAGAAGGACGAAGCCTCCCGCGAGCGGCTCAAGAAGCTGGAGAAGGACCTCGCCAACCTCAAGGAGCAGTCCAAACAGCTCAAAGCCCAGTGGCAGAACGAGAAAGCCGCCATCAACGCCGTCAGCATCGTCAACAGCCAGATCGAGCAGGCCAAACTCGAACTGGAACAGGCCCAGCGCCGCAACGATTTGAACCTCGCCGCGCAAATCCAGTATGGCCGCCTGCCCGAGCTGCAGAAGAAGCTCGCCGCGACGGAGAAAGCGCTGCGCGAGAAGCCCGCGGGCCGCCGCCTGCTCAACCAAGAGGTCACCGAGGAAGACATCGCCAAGGTCGTCGCCGCCTGGACCGGCATTCCCGTCTCCCGCATGATGGAGGGCGAGCGCGAGAAGCTCGTCAAAATGGAGCAGCGGCTCGAACAGCGCGTCGTCGGCCAGAAGGAGGCCCTCGAAGCCGTCGCCAATGCCGTCCGCCGTTCCCGCAGCGGTTTGCAGGAACCCAACCGGCCCATCGGCTCCTTCATCTTTCTCGGCCCCACCGGTGTCGGCAAGACCGAGACCGCCCGCGCGCTCGCCGAGTTCCTCTTCGACGACGAGAACGCCATGGTGCGCCTCGACATGAGCGAATACATGGAAAAGCACACCGTCGCCCGGCTCATCGGCGCGCCCCCGGGCTACGTCGGCTACGAGGAAGGCGGTCAGCTTAGCGAAGCGGTCCGCCGCCGCCCCTACAGCGTCGTGCTCTTCGATGAAATCGAGAAAGCCCACCACGACGTCTTCAACGTCCTCCTGCAAGTGCTGGACGATGGCCGGCTCACGGACGGGCAGGGGAGGACCGTGGATTTCCGCAACACCATCATCATCATGACCAGCAACATCGGGTCGCCGGTGATCCAGGAGTTCTACGGCGGCGGCCGGGCCTCGGTGAAGGACGAAGCCGAGTTGGAGCGCGTCGTGAAGCTCGAATTGAAGGCCCACTTCCGGCCCGAGTTCCTCAACCGTGTGGACGACATCATCATCTTCCACAACCTCGACGAAAAGCACCTGGCGCGCATTGTTGATATTCAACTCCAGCGGCTGGAGAAACGCCTGGCTCAACAGCAACTCACCCTGGAGGTGGACCGCTCGGCCAGGCAGTTGATTGCCCAGGAAGGTTTCGACCCGCAATTCGGCGCCCGCCCCCTCAAGCGGACCATTCAGGACCGCCTGCTCGATCCGCTCGCCACCAAGCTCCTCCTCGGCGAATTCAAACCCGGCGACCGCATCAAAGTAGTCGCCCGCGACGCCGAACTCGAGTTCGCGAAGAAGTAGCCCGCCGCGTTCTGCCGAACCTATGAGTGACTGGATGCGCCAAGTTCTGGAAAGCAAGCGCGCGACGCGCAAGCGTCTGGCCGCGCTCTCCTTTTCCGAGAAGGTCATCCTGCTGGAGAAGCTCCGTGACCGCAGCCTCTTGATTGCCGCCAGCCCCCTGCGTCAGCAGCAGCTTCGCAGGAGTTAATCGGGCTACGAGCGGTTCAACCTAGAAGCCGCACTTGGACCCGTGATTTCAAATGCACGGCCAGTCAGAAGTCTCGCCATATCAAGCACTTCGCATGGATGCACCGCAACTGCGCCGCAGTTGGAATTGTTCACCTATCAGGTGAAGACTTCCCGATTTTCGATTGATACCACTTCCAGCTCGACGATGCACTATTTCCTGTAAGGCAAACAGGTACAGTAGTTTGCGCCATATTTGGACAGACCTCATGGGCAACCGAAGGCACGAAGACTACGGCGGGCGGCGGTATGGAAGGTATTGGGAGGATCATCGGAGGGGCATCATGCCTGCACCAGTGTTCCTACCGCAAAAACCCGTCTTCGGGCCGCCCTGACGTAAGGGCGCAGGGGCGTCTTCTGCCCCTGCGCCGGTAGTCGTGTCGGGTTCGACGCTACCAGAACCGCTTCTGAGTGAGGGTCGCTGGTGCCGTGGCCTGGGCAGACCACAAGGCTGGGGGGTACTTATACTATTTCTATCACACTGTCAAGTAGAGAGTTAGACCCATTGGCTTGCTCGGCTGAGGGCGAAGCCGCCAGCAGGACTCAGTGAATAATAGCAGTCCTTGATTGAAAACGCACTATTCCTGAAACGGAGGCACCCCGACCCTCTGCTGCTTGCGTAAATCGCAAATCGTAAATCCAGCCCGCCCACGTTCTTCCTTTACTCCGCACCGGCGTTGGTTTCTGATTCGGGCGCACAATGACAGCGATTTACTCCACGAGACCGGCGCATGGCTGATACTCTGCAGGCAACCGTGAGTTTCCTCGGCCGATTCACCGTCCTGAAAGGCGCGGCGCGGGAATTGTGGCTCGTGTTTGCCGCCAAACTGCTGGTCATCGCGGCTTACGCCGTGTCCAACTCGACGCTCGTGCTGTGGCTTTCGTCTGACTTTGGTTACAGCGATCAGAAAGCTCTCGGCCTGGTCGCCGGGTGGTCCCTGTTGATGACCGCCGTTACTGTCCTCGTCGGGTCTTTCACCGATGCCGTCGGCTTGCGCCGGACATTCTTTCTGGGCGCCTGGATTTGCGTTGTCGCTCGCGCCGTGATGGCCTTTACGAGCCTCAAATGGCTGGCGCTGGTGGGCGGGCTGGTCCCTTTGGCGGTCGGCGAGGCCTTGAGCACGCCGGTTCTGGTCGCCGCCGTCCGCCGTTATTCCAACACGCGGCAACGGTCCATCTCTTTCTCGATCTTCTACACCATGATGAACTTCGGGTTCCTGTTCGCCTCTCTTATCTTCGACTTTGTGCGGCAGGGTTTGGGAGAGCATGGCCATCTGGCGCTGCCGCTGCTCGGCCTGAGGATTACCACCTATCAAGCGTTGTTCCTCGCGAGCTTGGCCATTGAGATTTCGCTCTTGCCGGTCCTTTGGTTCCTGCGCGAAGGAGTTGAGGCGACCGACGAGGGCCTCAAGATCACTCCCCGCCCAGCCCGCTATCCGCAGCAGAACCTTTGGAACTCGATGCGCCTGACGGTGCGCGACAGCGTCAGCGAGGCGGTCCGGCTCTTCACCGGACTCTTGCGCCAGGCCGGATTCTACCGGCTCCTGGCCTTTCTCATTCTGATCGCGTTCCTGAAGCTGATTTTCATGCAGATGTATTACGTCTATCCGAAGTTCGGCATCCGCGAATTGGGAGACGGCGCTCCCATCGGCCGGCTCTGGGCGATCAACAGCATCTTCATCATTCTTCTTGTTCCATTCGTCGGGGCCCTCACCCAGAGGTTTCCCGCCTATAAGATGGTGACGCTGGGCGCCGTCATTTCCGCCGCGTCCGTGTTCATCATGGCCTTGCCGACGGCCTGGTTCGAGCCGCTGGCGGCCGGCCTCGTGGGCCGCTGGCTGGGCCATGGCTATCTCGGGCTGCACGGCGAGGTGCACCCCTACTACGTCATGATCGCTCTGTTTGTCGTTCTCCTCTCAGTCGGGGAAGCCTTCTACTCGCCGCGCGTCTATGAATATGCGGCCGCCATTGCCCCCAAAGGGCAGGAAGCCTCCTACGGCGCCCTCTCCTATGTGCCCTTCTTGCTCGCGAAACTTCTGGTCGGGACTTTCTCGGGCATGTTGCTCGCCCGGTACTGCCCGGAGCACGGGGTCAGGCACTCGGCAATTCTCTGGCTGGCCGTGGCCCTCACCGCCACAGTCGCACCGGTCGGCTTGATCGTCTTGCGTGGCTACATCCGCGTCCATGAAGCGGGGCGCGAGGACTGAGAATTGGCTACCTCACAGCTGGCTCGTCAATCCTCAGGTCGCCTTTCACCGCATCGAGGGTTGCGCGCACGCCAACCGGCAGCGTGGCGTTGAGCGGGATGTGGCCAAACGGCAGACCGGCCACGATGGGGACTTTCAAGGGGAGGAGCCTTTCCTTGAACACATCCTCCAGGGTCTGCCGGTATTCTCTGGCGTTCTTGGCTTTCGGGTCCTTGCAGTTCGCGTTGATGCCGATGGCGATGCCCGCGACCTGCTGGAGCAGGCCCGCGTTGAGCAACTGGGTTAGCATCCGGTCGAAGCGATAGGGCGCCTCGTCCAGGTCTTCGAAGAAGAGGATTTGATTCTTGAATGACGGTTGATAGGGCGTCGCGAGCGCGGCGCAGAGCAGGGTGATGTTTCCGCCCATCAGCGGGCCGGAGGCGATGCCGCGCCGCAGGATGATGACGGTTTTCTTTCTGTAACCGTCGCAAATGCTGCCCGGGGCGGAGGGCTGCATCAGCGTCCTGACGAAGCTTTGCAGCGTGAAGTCGGGGAGGTCTTTCTTCACGAAGTCCGAGTTGAGCATCGGGCCGTGGAAGGAAACCAGATCGGATTTCACCAGAAAGGCGCAGTGCAGCGACGTGATGTCGCTGTAGCCGATGAAGATCTTCGGGTTGGCGCGGATGGTCCGGTAGTCCAGCAGCGGGAGGAGTCGCGCGGTGCCGTAGCCGCCGCGCACGCAGAGGATGGCCTTGACCTTGCGGTCGGCGAACATCTTCATGAGGTCGCTCGCGCGGTCCCGGTCGCCGCCGGCAAGGAATCCCCAGCGCTGGCGGACGTTGGGAGCGAGCTTGGGTTTGAAGCCGAGGCGCTCGAGGACGGCGACGGAGCGGTCAATGTTTTTCGGGTCCGGCGGTGCGCTGGCCGGCGCGATGATTCCGATGCTCTCGCCGTAGTTCAGGCGTTCAGGTTTGGTTGGCATCAGTTGAAACCCTGACTGGGCGGGTTATTCGCTGCGGAGCGTGAGGAGTTGGACTTTAGTCTCAGTGAACGCGGCTTCGAGTTCCTGCAGCAACGCCGGGGCGCCGTGCACATTTCTGGCGCGGCCAAGCTCTTCAAGTTTCTGAGACAGCTCGACGATGCGTTTGACACCCAGGTTGAGGCCCATGCTCTTGAGCGCGTGGGCGTGGAAAGCCAGCATCGGCCCGTCGTTAATCGACTGGCCGATCTGCGCAATGCGCTGCGGGGCCGCTTCGAGAAAGAGGTCCACGAGTTCTTGGAGCATGCCGACGCCGTTGGAGGGCGGCATGTTGCGCAACTCGGTGATGGTGGCCAGGTCGAGCAGGTTGTCGGCCGCGCCACGTCTAAGGCGCGACATAAAGACCGTGTCCGACTTTCTGGTTTTTGTGGGGCCCCAGCGTTGCAGCGCGGACTGCAATTCACCGACGCGGACGGGCTTGGAAATGTAATCGTCCATGCCGGCCTGCAGACATTTCTCGCGATCGCCCATCAGCGCGTTGCCGGTCATGGCAATGATGCGCGGACGGTTCTCGGCGGGCCAGCGTTGGCAAATCTGGCGCGCGGCTTCCAGGCCGTCCATCTCCGGCATCTGCACGTCGAGAAACAGAATGTCGTAGGCCTTCTGTTCAAGCGCCTTGAGGACTTCCAGGCCGTTGTTGGCGATGTCGGCGCGATACCCCAACTTGCGCAGAACGCTGAGGCCGACTTTTTGGTTGATGGGATTGTCATCGGCCAAAAGCAGACGCAGAGGCAGGCGGCGGGCGAGATCGGGGTCGAGCGTCGGCGCGACCGGCGCTTTCTTCTCGCGCTTAACCTGGACGCTCAAGGCGCGGCACAGGGCCTCGAGCAACTGCGCCGGGCGGATTGGCTTATGGATAGAGACAGAAACGCCGGCAGGCAGCGGACGCGCGTCATTGGCGCTCGGGCGCATGGATGAAAGCAGCAGCAAGGGCGCGTAACACCCGGCAGGTTGCTTGCGGATTTCCTCGGCCAGCGCCAGCCCGTGCTTGTCCGGCAGTTCCAAATCGAGAATCACGGCATCAAAGAGATCCCCTTGCGCGAGCAGCGCGAGCGCCTCGCGGCTCTTGGCAACCGTTTCCACGGTCATCCCCCATTGCTGGCCACGCTGCGTGATGATGTAGCGGTTGGTGGCATTGTCTTCGATGACCAGCAAGCGCTTGCCCGCGAGTTGGGGCTGCGGGTTTTGCCAGGCCGGCGGCGCGGCGGCGGCAGATGCCCGGGCCGCGATCGTGAAATGGAACGTGGCACCCTTGCCGGCATCGCTCTCGACCCAAATCTTCCCTCCGAGCAACTCGGACAGGCGTTTGCAGATGGCCAGGCCCAACCCGGTGCCGCCATAGTGGCGAGTGGTAGAGGCATCCACCTGCTGAAACGATTTGAAAAGGCGGCTCTGCCGATCCAACGGGATGCCGATGCCGGTGTCACGCACTGAGAAATGAAGCATCCACTGTTCCGGGTGGCGGAGAAAGTCGGTGTCCTGCTCGTGGCCGAACGGGATGCTGCGCGCCGTGCGCCCGGAGGAGGCGACTTCGATGACCACCTCCCCCTCGTGGGTGAACTTCACGGCGTTGCCGATAAGATTGACGAGAATCTGCCGCAGCCGGGTCACGTCGCTGACCAGAATCTTGGGAATGGCGTCGTCCACCAGATAGGCCAGGTCGAGGTTCTTCTCGGCTGCCTTGGACGCCAGCAAATCCATCGCCTCTTCGATGCAGGTGTGGAGCTCGAAGGGATGATGCTCCAACTCGAGTTTGCCGGATTCGATTTTGGAGAAGTCGAGAATGTCATTGATGATGGTCAGCAACGCGTCGGCGCTGCTGCGGGTGGCCTCGACATATTCGCGTTGTTCATCCGTCAATTCGGTGTCCAGCAGCAGCCCCGTCATGCCAATGACGCCGTTCATGGGCGTGCGAATTTCGTGGCTCATGTTCGCCAGAAACTGGGACTTGGCGAGCGTGGCTTCCTCGAGCTTCTGGTTGAGCGAAATGAGGGCGGCGTTGCTCTCGATGAGCTGCTGCTGGCTTTCGCGCAGCGCCCGGTAGGCGGCATCGCGCTGCGATAGGTTCAGGTAGGCCCTCGAATGATAACGAATCCGGGCGATCAACTCGATCTTGTCGGGCAGCTTCACCAGATAGTCATTGGCGCCGAGGGCAAACGCATGGCCTTTGACCTGGGGATTCTCGTTCGTGGACAGGACGATGATGGGGATGTCTTTCGTGGCCGGGTTGGCGCGGAATTGCTTGACTAGCGAGAGGCCGTCCACGCCGGGCATCACCAGGTCCTGCAGAATCACCGTGGGCTCAATCTGGTTCGCAATGGTGAGCGCCTCATGGGCGTCGGCGCAGTAATGAAAATCAATGTCGGTTTGATTCACCAGGGCGCGGCGGACCGCTTCACAAACCATCGCCTGGTCGTCCACCAGCAGAACCATCACGTGGTACTCCGCCGGATGCGGCAGGCGCTCCTGGCCCAGGTTCACGATGGGGTTGGTGTGCTCGTCAGCCATGCGGTTTCATTTTCTGCGCAACAATATTCGTGAGCCTCGGACCGATTTTGTCGAGCGATAGAATCTCAGTGGCGGCGCGAAGTTCCGCCGCGGCGCCGGGCATGCCATAAACCGCGCTGCTGGGCCGATCCTGGGCGATCGTATGATGGCCCCTCGAGTGCAAAGCGCGCAGTCCTTCGGCTCCATCACGGCCCATGCCGGTGAGCAGGACCCCGACCACGTCTCCCGGCCAGAACCGGTCCGCGCTCTCAAAGAACAAGTCAATCGAAGGACGGTAGGGGCAATCGGCCGGGTGCCGCGTATAAACCAGCCGCGTAGGACTCGCAAACACGAGATGATTATCCTGGCCAGCCAGCAAGGCGGTGCCGGCTTGCGGGCGATCCCCTTCGCGGGCCAGGCGCACGTGCAGCGGGGTTTGGCCATTCAGCCAGTTCGCCAGGCCTTCCACGAAGTGCGGATCCACGTGCTGCACGATGATCACCGGCGCGGGAAAGTCGGCTGGCAGATGGGCCAGCACTTTGGCCAGAGCCGTGGGCCCGCCGGCCGAGGCGCCGATGCCGATCAGGTGGTTGTGGTGCTGTGCGGGGTGCCGTGCGGCCCGTTGGGCGGGAGCCGAATGACCTTTCGCGCCGTCGGCGCCGATCAGCTTGCGGATGGTCTCGATTTTCGCCAGCAAGGCCCTGGCACCCTCGCCGCCGCCCGTGCGTTCGAGAACGGGCGTGTTGACCGCGTCCAAGGCGCCGGCGCCCATGGCTTCAAAGACTTTTGCCGATTGGTGGGTGACGTTGGCGGTTACGACCACGATGGCGCAGGGCTGGCGGGCCATGATGCGGCGGGTGGCTTCGACGCCATCCATGCCCGGCATGATCAAATCCATCAGGATCAGGTCCGGGGCATCGCTCGCGCACAACTCAAGGGCCGCGGCGCCGTCGCGCGCGATCCAGGCGACCTGATGTTCACGCGTGCTGAGGACCACGCGGCGCATGGCTTCGACGGCTGCCATCACGTCATTGACCAGTGCGATTCTCATGTATCAGGCTCGCCAATTAAATCCACCACGGCTTGCAAGAGCGTTTCATCGTGAAAGCTGCCCTTGGTGATGTAATAATCTGCGCCCGCGTCCAGGCCGCGCAGCCGGTCTTCCTCGCTGTCCTTGTAGGAAACGATCATGACGGGCAGGGACTTCAAATGCGGGTCTTTCTTGATCAGAGCGGCCAACTCGATGCCGTCCAGGCGTGGCATGTCCACGTCGGTAATCACCAGGTCGTAATGGCCGGTGCGCACCGCGTTCCAGCCATCCATGCCATCCACGGCCACATCGGCCAGATAGCCGCGGTTGGCCAGGAGTTTGCGGACCAACTCGCGCACGGTGAGAGAGTCGTCCACCGCCAGAACGCGTTTCTGCTTCCGGCCGGTCAGTGGGAGGCCGTTGCGTTGGACTTGCGTGAGGAGGCCCGCCATAAGCAGTTTCTCGATGGATCGGACCATGTCATCCACATCGACAATCAGGACCGGGGCGCCGTCTTCCATGAGCGCTGCCGCGCTGATGTCTTTGACCTTGCCGAGCCGGGCATCGAGCGGTTGCACGACCAGCTCGCGTTCCCCCAGGAAGCGGTCCACCACCAGCCCGTAACGCGCGTTGCGGTCTCCGAGCACGATGACGGGCAAATCGCTGCCGGGCGGTTTCGGGTCGCCGCAATCGAAGATTTGGTGGGCCGCCAGCAAACCGACCTGCTGGCCGTCGAAATGAAAGTGGTGGCGGCTTTCGAGGGTTTCGATGCTTTTGGGCTGCAATTTCAAGGCCCGGTTGATCTGAGTCAGTGGAAAGGCGTACGGCTCGCCGGCCACTTCCACCAACAAGGCGCGGAGGACGGAAAGCGTGAGCGGCAATTGCAGTTGAACGCGCAGGCCGCGGCCAGGCTGGGTGCTGACACGAAGATTGCCGCGCACGCTCCGGACCATGTTCTGCACCACGTCGAGGCCGACGCCGCGACCGGAGATCTCGGTGACAGTTTCCTTGAGCGTGAACCCCGGCAGGAACAGAAATTCGAGCAGTTCGGCCTCGGTGAGCTTTTCAGCCACGGCCGGTGTCGCCAGTTTCCGTTTCAGGATGGTCTCGCGCACGCGCTCCGGTTGAACGCCGGCGCCGTCGTCGGTGACCGTGACCAACAGCAGGCCGGCGCTGTGGCGCGCTTCCAGGCGGATGGCGCCCTCGGGGGCTTTGCCGGCGCGCTGGCGCTCCTCGGGCGTTTCGCAGCCGTGATCCACGGCGTTGCGCAGCAGGTGAGCGAGCGGACTTTCCAATCGCTCCAGGATGTCGCGATCCACCTGGGTATTCTCGCCGATGATTTCGAGCCGCGCCTCCTTGCCGACGGCTCGTGCCAGGTCGCGCACCATGCGGGGAAAGCGCCGGACCCCATCGCTGAAGGGCCGCATCCGGGTGCGCAGCACTTCGAGATACAGGCGTTGGGAAAGATGCCCGGAGCGGCGGTCAAACAGGTCCAACTCCCGCAGACGATCAGCCAGAAACTGCTGGCAGCCGGCCACTTTGTGGGCCAACTCGTTGAACTGTTGTTCGGCGCGCCCGGACCAATCCGGCTCGCTGAAGCGCTGGCGCAGGTCATCCAGCGTGTCTGACAGCTCCGTATGCTGGCGTTTGAGGCGCTGGAGGGCATCTGCGAACGGCCGGAGCCAGCGCGATTCAACCAACGACTCACCCGCCAGGCCCAGTAGTCGATTGAGGTTCTCCGCCGTGAGCCGCACCACACGTTCGGGCGTTTCGCGCCTGCGCGTGGCGACCGCCTGTGAGTCAGCCTCCGGCGGCGCCGGCTCCCGGGTGGCCGGGAGGGAGGAGTCCCCCGGTTGATAAGTCCCGGTCGAACTGCCGGGTGCGAGCGGCTCGGTGTGCGCCGCGGCCTGACCGACGGCGGGCGCCGGTGTTTCGGCGGCCGGTGTCAACTTCACCAGTGAATTGAGGAATTCTCGAATCTCATCTGCGTGATCGGTTTCCCAACGGCTGATAGTTGCTTCCGTGTATTTGGAAATCTGAATGAGCAAATCGACGCCGCGGAACAGCAAGTCAATTTCCGGCTGGCGCAGAGCAAGGTTCCCCTGTTGGGCCATGACGAAACAATCCTCCATGACATGGGCGACGCGCACGGCGGCCGGGAGATTCACAATGCGGGCCGCCCCTTTAAAGGAGTGAGCCGCGCGCATGAGCATCTCCAATTGCCGGGGCGCTCCCTGGCCGCGCTCGAGTTCGAGCAGACCGCTGGTCAGAATGGCGGTTTGGTTTTCTGCTTCGACGCGGAAGAGTTCCGGCATCGACAAATTGCCCGGGTCCTCGCGGGTGTGGTTGCTCACGTCAGGCTCCGATTGAGGGACGAAAAGAGAAGATCGGCATCGAGCAAGCCGACGGTCCGGTCCTGCCAGTAAAGAATGCCTCGCGTGTAACTCAGCCTGGATTTCGCCAGGGTGGCCGGCGGCTCGTGCAATTCCGGCGTCTGAAACCGATGGATGCCGCGGACCTCATCCGCCGGGAAGACGAAGCGGTGGCCGTCCCACTTTGCCACCAGCAGCCGGTCATAAGTCGGGCGGGGCGCTTCGCGGAGCGGGCTCCTGTCCAGCCCCAGCAGGCGGCCGAGGGAGACACAGATCAACAGTTCACCGCGAACATTGACGAGGCCCAGCACAATGCCTTGCCGCCGCTGGGGCAGCGAGTGAACCGGCCGGCGCTCAGCGACTTCCTGAAACGCCGGTGTGGGCAGCGCGAGCCATTCAGCGTTGATGCGGAAGAGGAGGGCGGAGGTCGTGGCTGGAGCCGCGAGCTTCTTTTCCTGGGCGAAATGCTCGGTCCACGCGCGACGGTACTCCGCCAGCAACGGACGGTCCAGCAATTGAACGCCGGCTTTGGAATACACCGGACAGTTGTGGCAATGGATAACCTGCGCCAATCGCGGGCAACTGGCGTTGCCTGGCACGCCGATCTCGTTCCAGCAAGCCCGAATTTCCACCGCCGGGCCGTCCGCCAGGGACCGCGACTGCTCGTCCGCCGCAGCGGATTCGTTGAGCTGTAGGCTGGAGGTGCTCACGACTCAGTCACGCCTTCGCCCTAATGCGCTGGGCGCGGTTTCTGAACGCGCGCGCGCGGGCGGGGTCGCCGTTCTTCTGCCATAGCAGGGCCATTTGCAGCAGGCTTTCGTAGTGATTCGGCTCGAGGTAAAGGGCTTTGCGATAGCAATCGATTGCGCTGGCGTCGCCACCGGCGTCGCGCACCAGGCCCAGCAAATAATAGGCCTGGGCGGAGACCCTGCTTTGACGCAGGTGGGCCTCGCAAATGGCCGCCGCCTCGTTCAAGCGTCCGGCATCGGCGAGGCGGCGTGCGCTTTCAAGGTCGGGCTGGACGGAGGACGATGCTCTGCCCGCGGGCGGAAGCGTCAAGCTGCTGCTCGCAGAGAGTTGCGGCTGCCAAGCGCCGTTAGGCTGGAGCCCGGCTGGAGTGGGCGGCCGCTTTGGCAACCGGGCCAGGCGTTGGCGGCGCACGGGATGACCCGCTTTGCGGCAAGCGAAAGCGTTGGGCATATTGACACTGACAAACCCATGATTCAGAACGAGCGGCTGTTCGGCCGGACCGACAAACAAAACGCCGGAGGGCGCCAGCCAGCGCTCGATCTTTTCAATGGCCCTCCGCTGCATGGCGCGGTCAAAGTAGATTAGGAGGTTGCGGCAGAAGATGAAATCGTAGTTGGCGTGGCCGGGCAGGAAGTCATCACTGAACAGGTTGCCCCGGCAAAAACGGACACAACTGCGAATGGCCGGGTCCAGGACAAAGCCATCTTTGGATGTCTGAAAATAGCGGTCACGAAAAGCGAGGTCTTTGCCGCGAAAGGAGTTCTTGCCATAAACGCCCCGTTCGGCGCGCGCGAGCGCGCGAGCGCTAATATCGACGGCTTCGATTTGGAACCTTTCGGGGGCCACACCCGCGTCCCGGAGCGCCATTGCCAGCGAGTAAGGCTCCTCGCCGGAAGCGCAGGGGATGCTGAGCAACCGCGCCGGAGCGGCGGGAAGGGCGGGCAGCCCTCCCTCGAGCACGAGACAAACGAAAGCGGCAAAGGGTTCCGCGTCGCGGAAGAACCAGGTTTCGGTGACGATCACGGACTCGACGAGCTCATCCCATTCCGCGCTCGAGCTTCCCAGGAGCTGCTCGTAATCTTCAAGCCTTCTCAGCCCAAGACTCCTCATCCGCTGCCGGACAGCGCGTTGAATGGACGTCGGACCGATGGATTCGGCATCGAGGCCCATCGTCTTGCGGAGCAGATGTTCAATCGGTTTCATGACCTCAGACCGCAGGCTCGGAGAATAACACGTTGCGCACAGGTTCGGGCAGCAGGCGTTGCTCGTAGATCCATTGGACGGGGCTCTTGTCGTCCATGAGGATCGGACCCAAGTACGGCGCCTCGCTGAGCTTTACGCCGGAATCCACGAAATCGGTCACCTCTTTGCGCAGCATCTCGGTGGCGTGTTCGGCAATCAGGCCGAGCAAATGGTTGGTCCCGCGGTCATCCGGGTAATTGACGATGATGATTCGGGTGCTGAAACGCTCGCTCGCGGGCTGGCCCAGGGTAAAGGCGCACAGATCAACGGCGGGGACGGGGCGCCCGCGGTAATTGAAAATGCCCGCCACCCCTCTGGGCGCCTGCGGCAGTTGCTTCAGCTCCAGCAACGGCACGACTTCGACCACGCGGCTGGCTTCCAGCGCGTACCGGTCTTTGCCTAGTTGGAAGAGCAGAAACAACATGCTTAAGTTGATAGCTTGAATCGGGCCACGCTGGTCTGCAGGCCGCGGGCCGCGCTGTTTAATTGCTCGATGGCCAGGTTGGATTGGCGCAGGGATTCGGCGGTTTGCTGGACCGACTCGCTCAGTTGCGTCAGCGTGTCGCTGATCTGCTGAGCGCCCGTGGCCTGCGCATGCATGCCTTCGTTCACCGTCTGAAACCGCGGGGTGAGCGTTTGGACCTGGTGGATGATTTGCGCCAGGTGCGTGCTGACCTGTCGCATCTCTTCGACTCCGCGGCGGACTTCTTCGGAAAACTTGTCCATGCCCATCACGCCCGCAGCGACGGCCGATTGCATCTCCTTGACCATCTTTTCGATGTCGTAAGTGGCGACGGCGGTCTGATCGGCCAGGCGGCGAATCTCCATGGCGACCACGGCAAACCCCAGCCCGTATTCGCCCGCCTTTTCGGCTTCGATGGCCGCGTTAAGCGACAACAAATTGGTCTGGTCGGCAACTTTGGTGATGGTGGTGACGACCGAGTTGACGTTGGTGGTCTTTTCGCTCAACACGGAGAGTTTGGCCGTGACGGAGCCGGACGCTTCCATGATCTGGCGCATGGTGGTTTCCATGCGCGTGATGGAGGTGTGACCACTGCCGGCGAGGTCGGCCGTCTGTTCGGCGACGTGGCTCACTTCGTTCATCGTTTTCACCAGCTCCTTGGAGGTGGCGGAGATTTGCTTCGAGGTGGCGCCGATCTCCACCGTCGTGGCGGCGATTTCGTGCGCGGTGCTCTGTTGTTCCCTGGCCGTCGCGGAAATCTCCGTCGCCGTGGTGTTCACTTGAATGCCCGAACGCTGGACTTGGCCGACCAGTTCGGAGAGGTCATCCGCCAAACGATCGAGGCCATTGCTCAGGATGCCGAATTCATCGCGCCGCTGCAAAGCCAGGCGCTCGGTGAAGTCACCCTGGCGCATGCGTTCCAGCGCAGCGACCAAACGATTCAGCGGCTGGGTGACGGTGGAGGAATGGACGCGGCCCACGATCGGGATCGCCAGCAGGATGATGGCGAACGGGGTCAGGCCCACCAGCGCCAGCGTCTGCTCGTGCATCGCCTCGGCGTTTTGCACCCGCGCAATCTCAAGCGTCAGGTCATTGATCAGTTTGCTGCGCTTCTCGCGGATTTCGGGATAGTCCTTGCTGTAGAGCATGATCGCCCCGGCGGGGTCGCTCTCCGCCGTGTCCAGCACCTGGCGATGGAGGTCATCAAGCACTCGCGACGTGAATTCGCGCAGGTTGCCCACCGAGTGCATCAGGTCGGGATACTTGGAAAACTCGCGTTGGATGAAATTCAGTTGCGAAGCCAGGTCCGCCTCCGCTTCGTGCTTGCGCCGTTTCTCGGAGTCGTTTTTGGGATCCAGCAACAGGCCGCGAACCGTATCGCTGATGAGGACCACATCATAGGCAATGCGGTCCTTGGCGGCGGACAATTGGTCGCTGCGGTGGACGGCGGCGGAGCGGGCGGCGGCCACCCAAAGCGCCAGGCCGACGCCGGCCAGCAGCAGCACGATCAGCAGCCAGAACGCGGTGTTGAGGCGTTGCCAGATGGTCACGGTCTTCATGCGTTGTTCTGCGGTCAGGGTTTGAGGCGAACGCCCCGGGGCTTGGCACAGGCCGGGGACGCGCCGGAGAAATGGCAGCGTGGGGCGGGTGTTCCGCCGTTATCCCACAGAACCATTCGCCCCGGGTCAACAGCCGAATTTGGCTTAAGAGCCATGTCCATGATTCACTCGCTTTTCTGTGAGCCTGATAATTAACCCGTTGGCCCCTGGAAAACAAGACTGAAGTTCAAGCAAATTGGGTGGAAAGGGGCCTCTCGGTACCTTGCAAATCGCTTCCCCCCGCCCCAGCCTACCCCGCGGGACTTGCGACAGCGCCCTTGCGCTTCCTGCCAAACACTTGTAAATACAGAAAGTGAAGTTGTCGTCTTGCAGCCAAAGGCTCCCATCCTCCACGCGATGGGCGCTTCTCTTTCTGTTGGCCGCCCTGGCCGGTTGTGGCCGTGGGCAAATCCAGGAGTATCGGGTGGCGAAGGAGCAAACCCCGGCCCAGGCCCAACCGTCCACCCTGCCGCCCGGACATCCCGACACTTCGGCAGCGTCCGCCCCCCGGCTTCAGTATAAACGGCCGGGGGATTGGCAGGAGGCCCCCCCGGGTCAAATGCGGGCCGCCTCGTTCCGCGTTGCCGGCAAGGATGCCAAGCAGGCGGAGGTGAGCGTCATCCCGCTGCCCGGTCTGGCCGGGAGCGACCTGGACAACGTCAACCGCTGGCGCGGCCAGGTCGGTATGCCTAGCGTGCCGGAGCAGGAACTGGCCAAACTCGCCCAGGCGGTCGAGATCGCCGGCCAATCGGCCAGCCTCTATGAACAGGCCGGCGCAAATCCCGGCTCGGGTGAAAAAACCCGCATTCTTGCCGCCATTACGCGCCGCGACGGCGTGGCCTGGTTTTTCAAGATGACCGGGGACGACAACCTCGTGGTGCAGCAGAAGCCGGCCTTTATCGAGTTTCTGAGGTCGGTGAGCTTCCCGCCGGCAACGGCGCAGGCGCAACTCCCGCCTTCCCATCCCCCGATTGACGCTTCACATGCCCCTTGATCATCTTCTGGACCGCCTGATCAACTTCTTCACGTCCTTGCGCCTGACCGTCGTGTGCCTGGCGTTGGGCCTGGTGTTGGTCTTCGCCGGCACCCTCGCCCAGGTGGACCTCGGCCTGTACAAGGCCCAAAACGAATTCTTCCGCAGCTTCTTCATCTACTGGGGGCCGAAAGGCGCCGGGTGGAGAATCCCCGTCTTCCCGGGCGGCTACCTCATCGGCGGGGTGCTGCTCATCAACCTTGTTGCGTCGCAGTTCCGGCGCTTTACCTTCACCCCCAGCAAGGCCGGCCTTTGGATGGTGCATGTCGGGCTGGTCCTGCTGCTGCTCGGCCAACTCCTCACCGACCTGCTCTCCCGCGAAAGCACCCTCCACCTCCGCGAAGGCGAGGCCAGGAACTATTCCGAAACCGAACGTGAGGCTGAGTTGGCTGTCATTGACGCCACCGACCCCGATACGGACAGAGTCGTCGCCATCCCGCAGAGCATTCTGGCGAGCCAGAAGAGCATCCACCCCGCTGACTTGCCGTTCACAATCCGCGTGAAGCAGTTTTTCGCCAATTCCCAGGTGCAAGACCGCGCCGCCGACGCGGCTGAACCCCCGGCTGCGACGCAAGGCCTCGGCCCCCGCGCAACCGTCAAGGAGTTGCCCCGCGTGACCGAGATGGACAGACGCGACGTGCCCAGCGCCGTAGTGGAGATTGTGACGCCTCAAGGCTCGCTCGGCACCTGGCTGGTGTCCGAGTTTATTGAGCAGCCCCAGAGCTTCACCTTGAACCACCGGACGTATCAACTCGTGCAGCGGCCGCTCCGGCATTACAAGCCTTACACCATTCAGCTTCTCAAGTTCCAGCATGATGTGTATCCGGGGACGGACATCCCCAGGAACTTCTCCAGCCGCATTCTATTGCAGCGCCCCGACACGGGCGAGAAGCGCGAGGTGCTCATCCACATGAACAACCCGTTGCGCTATGCGGGCGAGACCTACTACCAGTCAGGCTTCGACCCCGATAACCACGGCACCATCCTGCAAGTCGTCCATAACCCCAGTTGGCTCACTCCCTATTTCTCATGTGTGCTCGTAGGACTGGGATTGGTCGTCCAGTTCGCCACCCACCTGCTCGGCTTTACCTTCAAACGGAGGCCCGCGTGAATCGAAACCCGGCGCCAGGCTGTTCACCAGTCACCAATCACCAGTCATCAGTCACCAATCACTAATCACCAGTCACCAGTCACCAGTTACCAGTCACCCCTCCTCATACCTGTGAAGCTCCCCCTAAGACTCCTCCCCTGGTTCTTCGTCGCCCTTTTCGGGGCCGAGATCCTCGCCGTGCTGCTGCCCAGGAAAGACGGCGAGTACCACGTCCGCGAATTTGGCCGGCTGCCCGTCCTGCTCAATGGCCGCATCCAGCCCTTCGACTCGGTCGCGCGCAATTCCCTGCTCCAAATCCGCAGCACCGGCGACCTGCCGATCGAAATGGTGCCGTCCTGGAAGTTCTGGCATCACCCGAAGAAGCTCAAGTCCACCGAGTGGCTGCTCGAAGTGATGACCCGGCCTGAAACCGCCGACACCCGCACCAATTTCCTCATCCACCACTCCGATCTGCTCGGCGAACTCAAACTCCAGGATAAAGGCATCAATAAGGAGGGACTGCGCTATTACACCTTCAACGACCTGAAGCCCCTCCTCTCCGAAATCAACGAGCAGGCCCGGAAGGCCGGCGAAGTCAAGTCCGAGGACCAGACTACTTTCCAGAAGCAAGTACTCAAGCTGGCCAATGCCCTCTCCCTCTACCAGCGGCTCAAAGTCACCCTCCAGCCCGAAGGCGTGGACGACTTCGCCCGGGAACTCGCCGACTTCCAGAAGGACCTTGGCCCCGCCCAGCTCGCCGCCCAGGCCAGCGAGAGCGGCCAGCCCTTCGACAAGGAAGCCCTCCGCCGCATCGCCGAACCGCTCCAGGAATTCCAGTTAATGGCTCGGTTCGGGTATCCGCTGATCGTCCCGCCGCTCAATCCGCGCCAGGCGCCCGACCATTGGCAGACTATGGGCGCCAGCCTGCTCGAATCGGGCCGCACGGGAGACTTCCCTCCCGCCGTGACCGACTTCGCCGCGATGGCCGCCGCCTACCGCCAGCACAAACCGGAAGCCTTCAACCGCGCCGTGGCCGCTTACCGCCAATGGCTCGCGCCGGCCTTCGAGCGGGAGTTGAGGAAGGGCCGGGCCGAGTTCTACTTCAACAGCGTGAAGCCCTTCCTCCACGCCATGATCATCTACCTCTGCGCCTTCGTGCTGGCGTGGGGCGCCCTCTTGACCTTCACCCTCGCGCCCAACCTGTCGGAATCCCTGCGCCGTTCGGCGTTCTACCTGGTCTTTCTGGCCGGGCTGGTCCACACCTTCGGCCTGGTCTTCCGCATGGCGCTCGAAGGCCGCCCGCCCGTGACCAACCTTTACTCCTCCGCCATCTTCATTGGCTGGGGCACGATGGTGCTGGGGCTGGTGTTGGAGAGGATTTACCGGGTCGGCATCGGCAGCGTTGTCGCCTCCTTCGCCGGCTTCGTCACGTTGATGATTGCCCATAACCTCGCCCTGGGCGGCGATACCATGGAGATGTTGCGCGCCGTGCTCGACACCAATTTCTGGCTCGCCACCCATGTCGTCGTGGTCACCCTGGGCTATGCCGCGACCTTCGCCGCTGGCCTGCTGGCGATCCTTTACATCTTCCTCGGCGTCTTCACCCCGCTGCTGTCCCAGACCATCGGCGCTTCTGGTAGGGCGCGCAGTCCCCTGCGCGCCGCGTCAGTGGAAGGTGCTGCTGTGGTTTCAGAACGGCGCGC
>JBEKJO010000025.1:0-45862 GCA_050011195.1 Verrucomicrobiota bacterium
GATTTGCAGAACCGGGCAAGTGCCGCCGGTTCGCGGTCAGAATGGGATTGCCTTCTTAACCTCGGCAGGCATTTCAGCGTCCGCAGGAGCCACGCCCGGGACGGCGGGAGGGGCCGAAGACTTTGCCGCGGGGGAAACGAAGTGAAGCGAATCGCAAACCAGGATCAGTTGGGATTGCTGTACGCCGTTCTTTTCCCAAGTTTCGGTGCGTAACCGGCCCGAGACGATGGCCATCTCGCCCTTGCGATGATTGGCCAGCGGTTCGGCCCAGCGACCGAACGCCTTGCACGGGAGAAAGGCGGTTTCCTCCTGCACGGCACCCGCTTTGTCCTTGTAACGTTGGTTGCTCGCGAGGGTGAAGTAGCCCATCAGCGTTCCGCCGTTGCAGTTGCGCAAATTGGGGTCGCGCACAAGGCGGCCCGTCAGTGTTGCGATGTTGATGTCGGTCATAGTCTTCTCATTTCGTTCATTGGTTGTCTTCTGCTGTCGCGGCGGCCCGCTCTTTCCATCCGCCGTTCGAGGTGGTTGAAGCTCTTATCGAAATCTGCGTTTGACGCCATTTCCTGGGGGCATTCGGAGTTGCGAATCTGAGAACGTGTTGAATGAGGCGGACGTCACCTGTTACCGCTTAACATATGAAAGTGCTCAGGACTCCCCACACTCTATGCATCGAGACTTTTCATGGAATCAGCAGCGCCTCCAGATCTTCCTCGCAGTATCGTCGTTCCTGCCGCGTTTCCTCGCCAAGTTTCAGATACTTGTAACGAAGTTTTCCCGGTACAGGATCGTCCTGCCAGGGGATCGCCCGTCTTTCAATAGTGTCAACCGAGACGTCAAGCTTTTCAGCCGCACCTTTTCGTGACAGCCAGTTTCGTGAGCTCAGGTTCATAGACAATTGTGGAGCCTTTCCATTGTAAGGGATGCTGGCCTCAAGGAACTGGCGGCGGCTCAAGGTCACGGCGAGGTCAGGGCCGCTGACTCACCAACCACCCGCCTTCATTGGACCACGCACCCCTCCGGTGATGCCCCGGGCATCACGTCCGTCCGCCCCATCCTCCCATGACGCCAGGCGAAACACCCCCAGACCCTATCCCTGCCGCCGCCTGTGTTCGCATGTCCACCGAGCACCAGCAATACTCGACCAGCAACCAAGTGGACGTCATCCGGGAGTACGCGAAGCGCCGGGGGGTGCAAATCAACACAGAGTACGCCAACGAAGGCAAAAGCGGTCTGAATATCCAGGGGCGCGACTCCCTCGCCCAGATGATCAAGGACGTCCAAACCGGCGCCATCCGCGGGATTGGAGTCATTCGACATACGCGGCGGCAGCCAATCGGACACTCTCCAGTTTGCCCTCACGCAATATGTCCAGAGGCCGGTTTTCACCCAGGCTGGTCTTCGTCTGCAAAAAGAAGAGGATTTTCGCCCAGGCGTCCAGGCGCTCGCCCTTGCTGAGGATTTTGAGCACCGTCTCCAAGCCCGCCAAGGTTTGGCCGTGCCGATCGAACTGCCAGCACGGAAATCGTGCGGCTCGCAGGCGTGCTTCTCGCCACGCGAGCAATCGCCCAGCCTCAAGCCGCTTTAAAACCGCCCTCTTGGAGATGCCCAGCAACCGGGCCACCTCGTCCGAAGGGAGGCTTCCTCCTTCGGCTTCCGCGAGTCGTTGTCTGGCTTCCAACCCGCGGGCGAGCGCCAAAGCGAGCTTGTCTTGCCGCGACGCTCTTGCCCCCACGGAAAGCTCAAACGCGAAGCGGGCCAGCCGCGCGAGGGCAACCAGACCTTGGTCCCGGTGTTTGTGGATCACGCCAGCAAATTCCTCCACTACAGCGTGTTCTTTGGCGCGCAACTTCGTCTTTGCGGTTCTTCGTCTCAATATCTTGGCCACAGCTACAGTATCCTGATGCTAAATTGGCAGTCTTCAAACCTGTAAACTTTACCCACCATGAACCGCGTGAACCCAGCGCTCAACAGTGTTCACGAAAATGCCAATGTTCACGTCAGTGTGAAAGGGGTGCCCTCCGTGAACGTGGGATCCCCGCTGCTGTTGTGAGTGTTGCAGTCGCGGCTTGAATCTTCCGCGCCATGTTCAGCAGGTGATCCGGCCGGACGTTGCCGTACACCTCCGCAATTATGGACGGACCGGTCTTGACGCCGATGAGTTGGGCGATCTCCGCGTCCGTCAGCCCGCTCTGCCGTGCTTGGGTAACAAAGGAAGACCGCAAACCGTGTGGTGTCACATGGCGGATACCCAGTTTCTTGCAGGCTTTCCCCAGCAGTCGCCGGAAAGCCGAAGGGTCAAGGGCGGTGTTCGGATTCAATGCGGAAGGGAACATCAGATCGCCAGTCGCGCGTTCCTGCATCCTCGCCAATAACTTCTGCATCTCTGGAAGAATCGGCACCCAGGGCATCAGCCCCTTCCTCGAGCGCTTGACGTGAATCATATCCTCCGCCCAGTTCACCGCCCGCCACCTCGCCGTTAACGCCTCGCCGATTCGCGCGCCGGTATAGGCAAGATATTGGGTGAAATCCGCCGGCTGCTGGTATCCATTCTTCTCCAACCAAGCCACGATCTGCACCAGTTGTCTTGAAGTGGGAGCCGTTTCGCGCCAGTGGTGGACACGGGATTTGTCGGCGTAGGGGCCGCGCTCGCGGATGGGATTCGTCTTGAGACGTCCCTGCCACACAGACAGGGCCAGAGTGTTTGACAGCGCCGTTAACTCAAGGTCAACCGCCCGGGTTCCGCCTCGGGTCCGTTTGGTGATCTCTTTGCTTCGTACCATAAAAGTCGTGACGTAGCCGCCGGATGCCCGCCAATCGAAGTAGCGGTCGCAGTCGTTTAAGGTCACGCGCGAGATTAAGATGCGGCCAAAAAACTCACGCACCGGGCGCAAGCAGTATTTTTCGTTCTGGATTGTGCGCTGAGATTTCGGCTTGAGCGCCCCCTGGCGGATGATCGGGCAACCGGCCTCGAGATAATCGTCGATCAGTTCATTGATGGTTACGCGCGACTGCCGTAGCGTGTCCCCTCCTGACTCGATGACGCGGCTCTCGATCCAGCGTTCATGATCCCATCTCTCACGCCACTTGTGCGGGAAGCCGTCGCTCGATGGCCTGGACCTCTGCCGCGCCCCTGGCTGATTTTTTCCTTTACCCATATCGCCATTCTTGTTTGGCGACATTCTGTGGCGCAGAGCTGGTTGAACGGCCGAGGCTCCGCCCCTTTCTTTCCCTGGCTTCAAATGCTCTGGTGGCCCGGTGAGCTTATCAAAGCACGAGAAAATCTGCCGCCACTGCAACGAACCATTCTTCCTGGAAATACGTAATCGCACCCGCCAACGATTCTGTTATAAACCAGAGTGTCGCAAGGCGAGAAAAGTCAGGAGCCATCAACTCTGGCTAGCCAACAACCCCGACCATTACAAGGGGCAGCCAATGTCCTGCGGGTGCGGCGGTGACATGAGGCTCACCCATTTGAGGATTCATCTCTCTTCCGGCTGGGGCAACTGGTCGGCGCGCCATTCCTGGTCGTGACGCAGCCACTCGGGATGGTGGCCGGGCCAGAAGGAAGCTCGCTTCAGCGGGCGTTGGAAATAATGGGACTCGAACGCCAACTGGGGTTGCATCTGATGCATCGCCAGGCCGGCGAAGTCCAGGTGGGTCTCCAGGTCGGCGCCTTTGCGGAATTCGACGGTGTTCCAGAGGTTGAATACCCCCATAAACCAGTCCAGTTGCTGCTGGTAGTAACTACGCATGAACTGCGGACCCAGGGTTTTCTCCGACCCCGACTGCTGGTTGGAAAGGCAAAGGTTTCCGCCCAGCCACGAATGGGTCAGGTGCGTGGTTAACGGATAGACCTCGAAATCCGGGTCCTTGGCCAGCTCGCGCACCAGCCGCATGAAATTGGAGTAATAGGGTTCGATCCGCTGGTAGAAGTTGTAGCCCCGGATTGCCGCATGCTGGGTCTTCAAGGTGAAGCCGGTCAAATCACCAGGGCGGTCCATCTCCAGCTCCCAGGCCGTCAGCACGATGGCGAAGACGGCTGTTTGCATTTCGACCGGCAGTTGAAACGGCAATCCGTCGTGGGTGACGACACCGCGGGCCAGGCCGTAAACCTCCTGGAACGCCTCGCGGTCCAGTTTGAGGGCGCGATTCAGTTCAGAATCCAGCGTGGCATACGCGTAAGTCTCGGAGGAACGGGCCTGCGTCAAGTGCCCGTTCGGCAGGATCGTGCTGCCCAGAATCCTGTGCTGGAAGGTGGCATCCTCCACCGGATTGGATAGGGCATTGAAGGGGTACCCGTAGAAGTAATCCGGCCCCTCGAATCGGGCAATCTTGCCCCAGGGATCGGGGGTCCCATCGATGAGGGGGAAGTTGCTGCCCCCCACGTAAGGCAGGAGATCCGTAAAGATGGGTGCCGGGGCATGTTGCGACCTTCCGAGTCGCGCATCCGGATACAGGTAAACCGCCGGGAACAACTGCACTGGCCCGGCCCAGCGCGAGAGGGCCGCGAAATAGTTGAAGGCCTTGTCCAGCCTGATATGAGGCGTGAGGCTGAAGCCGAGTTGCGGTGTGACGTAAACCAAGGTTGTGTGCACTCCGCGCAGGGTTTTGGGCCGGAGCTCGTTCCAGAGTTGATAATGGTAACGCAGGTGCCTGGCATTGAGGCCGATTCCGCTCGCCTGAGACGGGCTTTGGAGCCACGGCGAGCTCAGCAATGTACCATGCCCCGGAGGGAGCGTTTTGAAATACGGGAGCTGCGGTGCGGCCCGAATCTGCGGGGTGTATTCCCAGTTTGCCAACTCCGGCCGGGCTTTGCGGCCGACACTGGCGACCAGGCACTTGTCGGCATCCCAGCCGGGCGGGAAAGTTGCATCCATGAGCCGCTTGGCTTGCGTGAAGGGGATGGCGCAATGGAGGACTTTGGTCCGGCGGCGGCCGGCCCGGCTGAATACCTCCTGATTGACCTCCCATCCCGGCTCGGCGATGTGCGCCCACCGTTCGCGGAACTCGGGGTTTTGCAGATCGTTGTTCACTTGATTTTCCTGCCGCAGAGGTGTTGTTCGCGTAGCGTTTTCCCTGACACACGGTCATGACCAACAGTAAACGGAGCAATTCAACAGCGACGGCCAGATGAAACGGCTGCCCTTCCGGGGCCGGGCGTTGGCCTCCAGCCCTGTTGGATGGCTGGTGTGGCAGCAATCTGCTCTTATATCCGCACCGGGGGGCCAGCACTGGGATTCTCTGCTGAGACGAGGAGGGCGGATATGCGGCCGCTAGTTTCGGAAATACAGAGTTGGCGACCCCAGGTCTATCCACCAAATGCCGGTCGGGCATTTTTGCTGAATGTCAAACATGCACGGAACACGCATTTTCTGCGGTTCTTGGTTCTTCGTCACCTGCCCGGGGGCCAGGACATTCAACCGGCACCGGGCTGATCGGCATCAGCGATTCATCTCCGGGGCACTCGACGGATTCCTTACACTCGCCGCTATCCTCAGGCGTGACGCTCGTGGCGACCGGACCTGTCTCGGGTCTGCTTGCGGCGACTGTGCTGTTTGGGTCTTGTGCGTTTTGCTCGAGAGCTTTCCGCTGAAGATCCTCCATCAGCAGTTCGCGGAGAGACACTTTTGTGAACTGGTTGATAAACTTGATGAGCTTTGCAACTTGGTGCGGGTTGAGTTCCTTCCCCTCCAGGAGGGAGCGCAGAGTCCGGTGCTCGATGCCGCAGGCTTCTCCAAATGGCGTTAGCGCCAAACCGGACAAATCGATCAGGTGCTGTAAGTTGCTCATGAAGAAGGAGGTTTTCTTCACCTCTGGCCGTGACGGATCTACCAATTCTTCCAAACGGAGGCCCAGGGCTTGCGCGACGTTTGTGAGCAGCTCGCGGTCAATCCGACAAGATCTGCCGAGAGCGTAGTTCAAACCCGACGCAGTTGAGATCCCGGCTTTCCTTGCGATTTCGACCGGGTAGAGACCTCGTTCCCAACAAATACTGGTAAGATTCCGGCTGACGACGACCGGATCGAGCTCGGGAGCTGCCGGGAACATCGCCGTGATGTTCTCTGATACCAGCTGGCGGACCGAGAATTTCTTGCCCTCGGCCTCGACAATTCTGTGGGCCTGGAAGGCTCCAATGTAGCCGGTCGCGAGCACTTGGCGCATGGTGCGGCCGTCCAGCCGAAGCCTGCAAAAATACGTACTGCTTGCCAGGCCGCTATGGGCAATGATGGCCTTGAGGTTAGTCATCACCACAGGCGGGCTGACGACGATATTGTCTCGGGTCGGATCCAGAATTTCCGTTTCCTTGACCTCCAAAGCCTTGGCGAGGCGCGTCAGGGTAACATCCCGCGGGACAAACCGTTCATTGAGGAATTTGTAGCACTCCGCCCCCAATCCGGTTTTGAGACCCAGTTCATGGGTCGTCATGTTGCGCTCGAACAGCATACTGCCCAAATTCCGAGCGATGGTCCTGACGAGTTCCGCCGGAGCTTGCTGCGTGATGAGATCACCCACCGTCTTCTCGGCTTTGGTATCTATCGAGGATTCCGGGCCGTCGACTGCAATGGTCCCGGATCCAGACTGCTGCTGGCTCGATTCCGGGACGCCGGCCGGAGCAGCAAGGTCACAACTGAGCAACTCCTCCGGATCTACGTTGAAATACTTGCACAATCCTGGTACGTAGTAGGCCTGGAGATCGCCACACCTACAGGCTCTGTACATCGTGGACGGCGGAATCCCAGTGGCTGCGGTGACGTCGCCACAGTAAACGCCTTTCTTTTGCACCAGGTGTTTCAAATTGTTCATGAGCAAAGTTGGGCTCGGTCGTTCGGCCATCCGGACCGATGCCGGCGCATATATAGGCAAGTTCTCTTGGGCCAGACCTGGTAGGCGGGCCACCGCATCAAAGTCGCCGGCATCCACCCTGTTCTCGATCCAAAGAATGCGGTCAATGACGACGGCCGCCTTCTCTTCAACTAGAGAGCCAAACTTGGGAATGGCTTTCTGGGCGCGTTCGATCGCCGGCTTAAGACTGCTGTCTGGTCTGGCGCCGGGATACAACTTGAGGGGGCGCACCGTGGCTTGAAGGTGCTCAGCGCAAAGTTGACGATACACCTTGAGCAAGGTTATCCCGCCGTCATTGTGGCACAGCAGATCAGCGGTCTTAACCGGGTCTCGAGTTTCGTGAAGGGTTGCCGTCCCGAACCAGTGCCGGCAAGCGTGATGGTACCACCCGGCGAGCCCCGCCGCTTTTGCGGCGGAGGCAAATGCGCGGTTGTTGGTGCTCGTTCCAAAGAAGGGATCCCCGAGTTTGAGATTGCGGGCCTTGATCAGACGGTCCAATAGCTCTGCCAGCTCATCGCAGACCGGCACGCGCTTTTCGGTCGGGGCCTTGTTCTTAAGCTTGCCTTTGAGTTTCGTTAGAAGAAGGGTTCGATTTACAGGGTCGTAATGATCAACCATGCTGGCATTGGCGCTCGCTAGCCGGGCTCCACTTAACATCATAAAATCGAACTTCGGTCCCGCATCTCCTCTGCTCGTCCCATGCCGAACGCGGTACAGATATTCTCGCATCGTCTTCAATTGTGCCGCGGTGGGTATTTGGATCTTGCGGCGCGTGACTGTCGCGTACTCGATTTTGTCAATCAGTGCCAGGTACAACTCATCAGTGATCTTTTTTCTGTCCTTCAGATAGCGGAGCAGCAACGCCAGCGAACTCATGCGGCTGTTATACGTGGCGGGCGACAGTGTTTTCCCGGGGCAAAGTAGATTCTTGGCTTTGGTCAGGAAGAACCTTCCCACACCGTCAATGGCCTTTGGGGTAATTCTGGATAATGACAGTGTCCGGAAGCCCGGCCAGTGCAAAGAAATGTTGTGGTAAGAATCTCGCAGGTTATCGATCGTAATCGGCTTTAGCTTGCCCAGCTTGACTTCCCCCTCGCGGGATTCTAGGTACGGTTCAACGAAGCTTGCCAGGGTATCTTTCTTGTCAGAACTGAGCTTTAGGGATTCACGTTTCTGGACGACCCATTTTTCAAACACTTTCCGCGCTTCCTTCGAGTTCTCGGTCCCAAGCGTTGGAGTGTATGTCTTGCCGTTGATTCCAATTTTGCCGTAAATCCCCTTGACCCCTTTGATTCTAAATAGATTCGGCCCCACCCAAATCCTGATCTGCTTTTTTCCTTTGCGGTAGCGGTTGGCTATCTCCTGGTGGTAAGCGTCTTCCAAGAGTAAACGATTAAACCGCTTCAAGCCCTCGCCCTTCAAATTCTTCCCAAGGCATTTCTGGCTCTTTTTTGACAAGGCCACACCAACAAAGCGTTGCTCCTGGTAAATCGATTCCCCAGAGATGATCCCGGTGAGCTCGCTCGCCAAAGCCGCCGATAGCGTTTGCGCTTCCGAATCGTTTTCGGTGTATGCAAAAAGCATACGGCGCGTTTCCTCAGTCAACCGAGCAGCGATAAACTGGGAAACCCCGTCTTCCGATTTCTGGAGCGTGGTCGCGAGGGACTTCAGGTCCGTAATTTCATCAGCGGACAGGCTCGGTGAGGCACCGTTGCTTTTCACATTCAGAGCGTCTTGGGTTCCCTGCCGCATTAACCCCGTTTCGCCTTTCGCTGCGGCAGGGGTGAGGCCCGGGTGTCACATTGTCTTAGTTCCGGAAAAACGTTTGGCCGGGTTTGAGTTTTCGGGCTCTGATCAGGCGGTCCAACACCTTTGCCAGCTCATTGCAGACCGGCACCCGCTTTTCGGTCGGAGCCTTTGTCTTCGCCCGGCCTTCGACGTTCGTCAGAAGAAGGGTTCGATTCGCAGGGTCGTAATGCTCAACCAGGCAGGCGTTGGCGGTCTTGAGCCGCGCCCCGGTTAACATCATAAAATCGAATTTTGCACCGGCACCTCGTATGCCGGGTCGCCCTTTTGGAACGTGGGACAGGTAACTTTTATTTTTCATGTTCAGTATGCTTGCGTTTATTGCCGCCGTTGTTGCCGCCGCGATACCGGTTTGTGCCCTGGCAGCGTTCAAAACGCACAAACTGGTTTGGTATGGAAATACCTATTTTCGCGGTCGAAATCGTCAAAATCCCCAGTAAACTGGCCATTTCGGCCCAACTATCGGCCGCAGTTCGGATACGTATCCTCATCAGCAGGCTTGAAGTTGTACATACTCTCGTTACGTCTAAGTGGTTGATAATACGCATTTTCCGTCATGGGTTGCCGCCGGTTGTTGCCGCCGCGTTCTCTTTGTCAGCCTGAAGCGCCCGGTGAGAGGCGGAATCCGCGTTGGCATCGTCGGCCTCAGGTTTGGCATTGACTGGTAGTTGTTCGTTGGGCGTCTTCTTGTCTGCCGGAGCGGAAGAGCGGTTCACGCAAGGGCTCGGAACGGAGGTCCTGAAATTCGGGCGCAGCTTGACAATCCCTTTATCAATAGCGAAATAGGCCTTTTCCAGCTTGAGTTGATAAAGCCAGTTTGTTGTTGGGTTTGCAGCGAAGCTCACATGCCCCATTGCAGCGAGCACGCTTGGCACGTCTTTCAGGCGCACGCCGTCAGGGTGGTCGAGTAGGTATTGTCGCAAAAGCTCTGCACGGCACGGCCGGCGTTGCAATCCAACTTCCACCCGCGGACCTTGAAGCTCGGCAAGAGCCCTGCAAACTTGATTCAGCCGGAGGTGCAAGTACGCCTCTTCTGCCTTCAACTGGCGAATCACCGCCTCGGTTCTGTTCAGGGTTTGCACACGCCTACAAATTGGTAATTTTCTCGCTGCGACTAACGCGAGGGGCTGGCCGACCTTCAGCCCATAACTTGGCCTTCGCCACGAGTTGCATGTTGTTGCTCTCGGCTGTCACTATCGTTGGCATTCTCGTGGACCTTTTATCTTGTTCTTGTTGTCCGATCCCGCATCGGCTCACGCCGTGTGGCACCTTTCACATTATAAGAGGCGGGGGAGTGGTCCGCGTGGGGCAGAAACCAGATCTTTGAAAAAGCGCCGGTAGTCGTTTCGCCTGAGGCGACGAAGCATGTTGCAACCGGATAGTCTGCCCCTTCATGAACGCCGCTGGTGCGACTGGGAGGCGCCTCCGTCGGGTATTGATTCTCTGGTGCGCACAATTGCATCTGACCACATCGCCCAAATCGGCCCGCTCGGCCATAAAATGGAATGAGAACGAACGAATGACGTAGGACGTATGAATCCTCCCATCAACGAACGCCTGGCCTACCCTCCGGTCGCAAAAGCGAATGGCAGGGTCGAACTTATCACGGCTCGGGCTAGGGAAGTGCTCAATCTCCGTCGCCTGCCGGCCATGCTCACCGCGGCACAGACGGCGGCGCTGCTGGATGGGGGCGGCGAACATAACATCCCGGTGCTGGTCCGCAAAGGCTTGCTCGAACCGCTGGGCAATCCGCCGGCCAATGCAGTGAAATATTTCGCGACTGTGGAGGTGCTGGAACTGGCCGCCGACATTAAGCGGTTGGGCCGAATCCGAGATGTCATTTATGAGTACTGGCAGGGCAAGAATGCCGCGAAAACCGAAGCCAATCATCGTGTTTCCGGCAACGGTTCGCCGCGCAACGGACACAGGTCCTGACGGGGGCGGTTGCCGTTCGCAAGCGCGGCGGAGACGGGCGTGGGTCCCGGCAACGCCGTGCCGCTGCCTTTTTGCCCGACGTCGGACCTCTTGTCATTGCCTTCCGGGTGTCTTCAATCCCTATTGCATTTTGCCCGATTCTTACAAGGGGGGCGGTCAAATAAAGGGGCACCCCGAAAATTTGTTCACAAAGTTATTCACAGCCCCTGCAGGCAACCAGACCGGCCGCCCCTTCCTGTTTTTCCCCTCCGTCCCTCTCCACTCATCCGCCTCAGCCCCAACAGCACACAGCGGGTCAGCAGGCGCAGCAGCAGCGGACGGGGAGCCCGGCTGGAGCGGCGGCGGGTTGAGGTGTATCGTCAGACGACTTCGATGTGACCGGGGCTTATCCACTGGAGAAAGGCCGGCTGCTTCTTGGTGTCGGACGAGACGAGGAACACGCGGCGCTTTGCTCGGGTGAGTGCGACGAGGAAGTTGCAGATGTTCTGATCCGAGATCTTCGACTTGTCTCTGTTGGCTACGAAGTACTGGTCATCGAAGTTGGTGATGAACACGTACTCGGCGGCGAGGCCTTTCGAGCTCTGGATGGTGGTTGCTTTGATGGGTATCTTCCGGATGCTGGGATTGCCTGGCGGGCGAGAGTTTGAGGCGATGTCCTCCTTCAGGTGGTCTCGCGTCATTTGATGAGGGTCCAGGCCGAGGGTCTTCAGCACTGTGGAGAGCTCTTGCTCGTCAACTTGCTCGTCGCCTGTGATCTGCCGGAGGACTTTGAGGAGGCTGGCCACGCGGCGCTTGAGGTCCCGGCTGGCGATTTCGGAGAAGTTCTTAGAGTTGGGTGGGCATGTCTGCTTGAGCATGGATTGGAACTGGGCCTCTGGAAGGAGGGATTTACAGACGATGCGCCAGCCGAGATTGCACTTTCTGTCGTTGAGAAGGAGTTTCAGTCCATCGAGGAGGGTTGGCTCTTTGAGATCGTGCTTTTCGGCCGCGTCAATGTTTTCAAGGCCCTTGTTTCTAAGCGCGTCGGCGATCATGCGGGACTGGGTCTTGGTGGGCGAAATGATCAGCACGGAGAACTTGCCTTTTACCTGCTCGGCGAGTTCGCCTATGCGCTGCTCGATGAACCAGGGGATTTGCTTTGCGAAGACCTGGGCGTAGATGATCTTGGGGTTTTGGGCGCTTTCTTTGTCTTTCCTTGGGTCTTCAAAATAGACGTATGGCTTTTCGATCCTGCCCTTGAGGTGGCCGCGCTGTTTGGCTGCCGCGATGATGTCGTTAGCCGCCTGGACGATCACTCGCGAACAGCGCGAGCAGTATGGAAGGTTGAACGACGTGTAGCCGGACTTCTTGTCTGAGTGCCGCTGGCGGATGTGTTCAGTGCTGGCGCTCTTGAAGGCGTACAGGGCCTGGTCATCGTCGCCCGCGAGAAGCACGGGACTCTTGGTGGCGAGGAGGTCGATCAGGGAGACTTCGAGCTTGTTGAAGTCTTGGAACTCGTCAACGACGATCTGCTCGTAGGCCGGGATCTTTTGTGGTTTGGCCTCGAAGAGTTTGACTGCCGCGAAGACGATGTCGGCGAAGCCGTAGTGTTTGTAGTAGTCTTTTCGGCCCCGGTAGAAGGGTATGTGTTCGTTGTTGTCGTCCCTGTTATGGAACACCGTGTCGAAGTCGATGTCCTTAGGGATGAGAATCGTGGCGTCCTCCCTGATCACAGCGGACAATTTGGGAAAGACCTTCGCATCTTTGGCCACCGCTCCCAGGATGCCTCGCGCAAATGCGTGGAGGGTCTTGACTTCGGAGAGTCCGCACAGTTCCAACGACAGGTCTTCGACCAGGGAGTTGACGAACGTGAGGGTGAGACTTTTGTCTGTGGGTTCGAGTAGCTTCTTGAACAGGAAGGTTTTGCCGGTTCCCGGGCCACCGACGACGATCTTCTTCGTGGAAGGCGAGTTTAGAACTGCTTCGACGCAGGCTTGTCGTTGTCTTGCTGCCGCTTCGTATTTGGCGCGTGGATCGGGGGTTCCGTTCATAGATGTGAAGGGCGCCTCTGGGCGTGGTGGCGTGGTGGCTCAACGGCTGGCGAGGTCGTGGACTAGAGCTTGGCCACGGGCGAGGTCGAGGGCGCGGAGTTCGACGACGGTCCAGTGGCGGGGGCCTTCGCGGAGGCGGTTGCGGATGATGCGGTCGCGGCGGAGGCGGGCGCCCATGTGGAATGCGGCGCCATCCACGTAGATCGCGAGGTTGCGATCCGGGACCGCGAAGTCGGCGATGGAGATGGGCGGGGCATCGTCTGCTGGCGACACGGGGACCTGGGTTGCGGGGTTGAAGCCGTGTTCCTGAAACAGGCGGAGAAAGCGGAGTTCAAGCGGTGAGCCGACGCCGGCGGCGAAAGCCTCCAGCCAGGGGCGGGGGTCATGGGTGTCGCCTTGTTCGAGCGGCACGGGTTGAGGCGGGGTCTCGGCCAACTGTTCGAGGTCGCCGATGATGGCAGGCCAGCGCAGTTTGTCGTGATGGCGCTGGTTCTGATAGGACTTGAGGCAGCGGTAGCAGGCGGTGTCGCAGTTGGGGTGGATTAGGTGCTGGAGGGCTCGTTGGGCGACGAGGTGGAACTCACGCGCTATGCGGGCAATGTAACCACTGCCGCCGACGCTGGGATCCACAAAGGTGAGGGAGACGCGCTGGAATGAGCCGGCGTCGTGGGATTCCTGCCAGGGCCCTTCCGGCTCGAACTCAATTTCGCTGCCGTCGAGGAGGAGGTGTTGCCGGATGCCGATACGGAGGGCGGCGCCGAGAGAGTGGCTCCATTCGTCGAGGGCTTCCTCGTCAAAGCCTTCGGGGATGAAGGCGACGAGGCGAAGCACTTCGGCGGCTATGCTGGTGACAATGCCGGAAGGCTGCGGAGGCTGGCCCGAGCGGGCACATGAGGGGGCGTGGCCGAAGGGGTCCCTGGCGTTACCGGCTCTGGCCCGGCGGCGGGGCCCGGCGGCGTTGTCGGGTCGCGGGACCGCGAGTTGACGGCCGCATGTGCTACAGAGGCAGAAGCCGCGTCCCTCGTCGTTGAGGATTAGGCCGGCCTGACGCTCGGCTTCGCTGGGCTCCAAGCCCTCGTTGAGCCAACGGACTTCCTCGTTGCGACGGAGGATGAGTTGCCAGCCGGGACCGACCGACCAGCGCTCGAACACGTCGCCGTTCCATTGCGGGTAGAATGCGACCAGGTTGCGGGCGGCGATTCTGTCTTCTTCGTCGAGGACTGGGGCTTCGTTGCGCTGGGCGAGGAAGCCGCCCATACTCGAAGGCCGGGTAGGAGCGGCCGGGCTCGGCGAGGCGGCAGCGCGGGCACTGGGGGTGTTCGGTGGAGTACCGCAGGCCGCAGCGGCGGCATATACTATATGTCCAGGGCGCGTCGGTTCGCGGGTTCCAGGGGGAGCTAACGTCGAGGCCGATGACCTTCCAGCGCCGGGCGCGGGCATAGACGGGGGCGTCGGGCATGAACTGGTAGATGCCGAAACGGCGGGCGGCACTGATCGGGCTTTCTTCGTTGGCGTCCCCGAGCAGGCGCAAGGACGCCGGTTCAGCGGGGAACTCGTAGCCGGGCAGGATGCCGAACTCGGCAAACCTGCGGGGCGGGTAGCCGGCTGAGGCGTCGTCGGCTTCAGGGCGATTGTCGCGTTGCGACGTTGGGATGCCAAGCAGGCGGGCGACAAGATCGGCGGCGCGGACGCCTGGCTGCCTTCCCTGCAGGGTGGCTGAGAAGCGTTCAAGGGCGGAGCGCAGTTCCTGGACCTGGCGGGCTGTACGGGCGACCACGTCGGTGATTCTTCCGGGGAGGGAGGCGAGGTGCGCCTGCAGGGCCTGCTCGTCGAGGCCGCATTCGTTCAAGATAGTGTTGCCCCATGCCTGCCGGGCCATTTGGAGGGCGTGACCGGTCTGAGCTTGAACGGCGGCAATCAGGGCGTTTACAGGCTCTGTCTTGATGTCGCCTTGCTCGCTGACGTACTCGACCATGCGCCCGGCAAGGCCGGGATCGGCGGCGCCGAAGGCGATGGCGGCGAGATGGCGGAGAATGACGTCGCGGTTGCCGAGAGAAATGGCCGGCGCGGGGATTTCGCCGGAGATCATTTCTTCGGGGTGGTCGAAGAAGTATTGGTCGTGCGGTGTTCTGCGGGCATAGCCGACGACGAGGCCAACGCGGGTCCGGCGTCCGGCGCGTCCGCCGCGTTGGGCGTAGTTATCTGGCCGAGGCGGGACGTTGCGCAGGACGACGGCGTCCAAGCCGCCAACATCAATACCCATTTCCATGGTGGGCGAGCAGGCGAGGACGTTGAGGGGCGCCTCTGCAGCGGGGGCTTTGAAGTTGTTTTCGAGCTCGATCCTTCGGTCGTTGGTGACCTGGGCCGTGTGTTCGTCGGCGATGAGTGGGCGGAACGTGGGCTGCCTCATGCGGCGCACAGTTCGGTGCTGTTCGACTTCGGCGTCGGGCCAGGCGGCGCCGGTGCCGTGGCAGCGAGGGCAGGGAGCGCCTGGCTGGGCACCGGCGAGGGGCCAGGAGCACACATTGCAGCGCAGACGATTGGCACCGGAGGGAAGCCAGAGGCGCAAGGCCTCGGCGTTGAGCTGGCACACGCGGGCGCTGTCTCGGTGGCCGAAGACATCAGAAGTGGTGGTGAAGCTGCCGCGCTGGAGGAATTGGAGGAGTGCGAGTCCGTCCTCAGCGTTCACGGGTGGCGCGCCGAAACGGGAGAGCAGGTGCTCGACCAGACGCTGGAACCCGGGGGCCCGGCCACCGGCCCCGGGCGCGCGCCATGCGTTGCGGATGGTGACGCCGTAGGGGGCGTGGAGGGCGTCGGCGTAAGGCAGCGGGTGACCGGCGGTATCAACCGGGAGCCCTTTGGGCTGGGCGACCTTGCGCTCCCAGTCGGCGCGGGCGATGTAGTCCGGGCAGGCCGTGTATCGGGGGTGATACCGCATGATTTCGCGGGAAAGCATGCTGCGGACGCGCAGTTCATCGAGGAAACAGCGGCACAGATGTATGAGTTGGTCGGGTGTTATGCCCCAGCGAGTGCAGAGCGCAGCGCCCCGGTCACGCGCTTCGGCTTCCAAGCCGTCGTAGCGGATGGCGAGGATGCCGAGGTTGACGAGTGTGCCACGGAAGAATGGGGTGACGGCGATTTCATCGAGGAGCGGCGCTTCCTCCCAGGCGCGAACGCGCAAGCGCTCGTCTTCGGTCAATCGGCGCTCGGGATCGTCGGGGCCGTGGGGGTTGTCGCCTTCGCGGACGCCGGTTTCGCCCAGAAGCTCGACGGCCCGCTGGAGGCCGATAGTGGGGTTTGCCTGCAGGATTTGGAAGAGGCGCCGGCGCATCCTGTCGTAGCGGCTGGCGAAGATGATGAAGCGGGCCTGGTGGGCGGCGTCCTGGCGGCTGTCGCTGAAGATGAGGAGCCGTTCCTTGCCGTCGTGACCGGGGCGGTTAGCGTTGGCGTCGGCCAGGGCCTCGACCAAGCCTTCGCCAAGGACTTTGACGGCGGCGGACGTTCCGAGGGCGACTGGCGTAATGACGCTGCGGGTGCCGGCGGTACCGCCGCAGCAGAGGCAGCGGGTGCGGCCTTGAACCAGCCTGACCTGGAATGGGAAGTCGGCGGGATTCAGGCTGAAGTTGGAGGTTCGGGGGTCGAATGATCCGGAGTGGACGGGCTGGCCGCGAACGCGGTCAATGCGGGGCCTGCCTCCGCGCCGGGGGGCGGGATTGTCGTCTTCGGGGTCTTCGGGGTCCTCGTCTGGGGTGAGGTCTGCTTCCTGCCGGGCGATGTCGTAGAGCATCCATTCCTGGCCGGGCGCGTCTTCGGCGTACGGGCGCATTTGGCCGGCGGCGGGGTCTCCGCTGAGGCGGAGGTAATCGGCACCGCAGTTACGGCATAGAAAGAGCGGAGCGGTGGTGCGACCGCAGTCGCAGGCGGGCTGGCCCATTGGATAGATGCGACCGCAGGCTGGGTCCAGACAGCGGACGAAATTCCAGCCACCGCGAATGAGGCGGTGAGCACGAAGACGGAGAGCACCGGGGGTCCCTTCGGGCAGGGCCGAGCCGGCGAGGAGAACGGCTTCGACCTCGCGGGCAACGGCTTCCGGGTCAGCGCCGTGGCGCTCAGGCACCTCGGCGATAACTCTCTGCACGATTTGGCCAACTGACAGGGGTTGAGCGACGAGCCACTGGTTGAGGAGCCAGAGCAGGTGGCAATTGCGGGCGGTGGCGGCTGCGTCTGGGGATGGTGGTACACCTGCGGATGCTGCCAAGGCATTTATGACGGAGTCCTGGTTGGTGACGTCCACTTGGCAGGGAGACGGGACGGCTGTGGCGAAGCGGGCTTCGGGGGGAATCGTGATGTTTTCGAGGACTTCGCCGACAACGCGGATACGGTCCCGAGGCTCGCCGGTGAGGCGGTTGAAGAAGTCCTGGACGTCCGCGTCGCGGCGCTGGGTCCGTTCCTCGACTGAGAGGCCAGGTTCGGCGAGGCTTTTGATTGTCGCTGAGGTGCCTACCGTGAGGAGCGAGGGGTAGCGGGCCGCGTGCTGGTTGTCGGGCACGTTCGGGGACCAGTTCTGGCGGGCGCGGGCGAGGTGGGCACGCAGGCGGCGGAGCAGCAGGGCAATGTTGCTGCCAAGGACGCCGCGGTAGGTGTGGACTTCGTCCAGCACAAGGAAACGGCAGCGGTGATTGGCGAAGAGGGCATCGCGATCGGCAGGGCGGATGAGGAGGTACTCCAGCATCATGTAGTTGGTGAGCAGGATGCGCGGTGGATTGTTCCTCATGCGCTCGCGCTCGGCCTGGCCCGTGCCTCGGTCGTATTTGCGAACGTCAACATCGCCAGCGACCCCCGCAGCTTCGAGGTAATCCTTGATGCGCTTTTCCTGGTCATTGGCGAGCGCGTTCATGGGGTACACCAGAATTGCCGTGAGGCCGGTGCGGGGGAACTGACGGGCGTCGGCGATGGCGTTCTGAATGACAGGCAGGAGGAAGCACTCGGTTTTGCCGGAGCCGGTGCCGGTGGTGACTACCAGCGGCGAAGGGGATGGGCCGAGGAGGTGGGTGATGGCTTCCGACTGGTGGAGGAAGGCGGTTTCGCTGTTGGAGCGGGCGGCCATAGCGCGGGCGAGCGCGGGGTCGAGCGGCAGATCGGTCCAGCGTTGGCCGGCGCGGAAGGGGCGATGGGCCTGGTAGAAAGGTTCCTGGGCGAGAAAGAGAGGGCGGTCGAGCTCGGTTTCGAGGGCGCCGCGCAGGGCCCGGTCGCGAGCGCGGAATTCAGATTGAAGGTGGTCGCGGTACTCCTCGATGACGTGGTCGAGGGCAATGATGGGGTTGAGGCTCATACACGCGGAATTGGCACGAGAGTGCGGATCTGGGTTTCGATGGGCGTGTAGAGGTCAACGCCGGTGCGGGGGGTGCTGATGGAAACAACCAGGGCGTAGCGGAGGTGGCGGTCGTATTGGCGGAGATGTTTTCTGAGGCGCCACCATCCGTTGATGGGAAAAACGGCAAGGTGATTCTTCTGGGCCAAGTCGGCGGCGGTGCCGAGCCAGGTGTCGGAATGCAGAGACCCGCGGTGGCGGAGTTGTGCTCCGAGCAGCCACTCGGCGGAATCGGACTCGGTGCCCGAGCCGTCTTCTTCATCGGTTCTGGCCTCGGCGTTGATGCGCGCTTGGAACTCGGCTTCGCTCTCGGTGGCGCGGCGGACGTCGAAACGCAAATTGCAGGAGGCGTACCGGTAGCGATTCGTTGGGAGTTTCGGGCCGGGATTGGGTTCGATGAAATAGGAGAGGGTTACCCGCATTTGGACTGGGGCATCGCCCAGGGTTTGGAGGGCATCGCGGGGCCAGGGCAGATTGTGAAATCGAAGTTCGTTAGTCTTTACCGTGCCAGCATCCAGGAGGAAGGGCTGCAGTTCATCCTGGCAAATCAGGGTCACGGCGCTTCTGGCGCTGCGTAGGGCGGAGGAGAGGTCGGGCACGCCGAAGCCAAAGGTCCGGAGGATGCGGCGCCAGTCGGCTTTGGGAATGGTTTCGAGGCGGCGGCGCTCAAGCATTTGGGGCGTCCAGCGGGCGGAATGGATGAGCAAAGCGCGGATGGTTTCGGGCCAGAGCCTTGGGTACTCGGCCTGGATTATGGCTGCGTAGCGGGCCGCTTCGACCGCGGCGGCGCTGGTGTCGCCGGTGGTAGTCAGCAGGCGATTGCGCCAATTGGCGTTGGTGGTGAGGAGTTCGACATCGCCATGACGGTCCACCAAGCCGGTTTGAGGCTGGGCGATGCGGTTTCCGGCTTCGAGGACGAGGTCCGGCTTGAGGGGCCAGTCGTGATCCCAGGTGAGGGAGGTGGAACTTGCCGGGGCGAGGTCACCGCGCTGGGCAAGTGGTTGCCACGTGGCATAGGCCGGGTCGGAAATGACGGCTTTATTGGTGAACCCACCGACGCTGACTGCATTCCATGCCTGGTTGGGATCATGGACCTGCTCGGTCTCATTCAGCGATGGAAACTCGTCCGGACGCTGGACGTAAACGTTTCCAGCACTGATAAAAATGAGGCGCCGGGGATTGCCTTCCTCGGCATAGCCGGCGCTCAGCTCGTCCATGGCGGCCGACCAGGACGTTGGACGACCGCGATCGGATGTGTTCGCGTCGGTGACCTGCATGGTGAAGACGCGGGGCCGGCGCGGGGCGGCAATCTCGATGCGGCTGACGGACTGTCGGGTTACATGGCCGTAGAGATGAGGCTCGTGAGGCGCGGCGGAGTTTATCATTTTCACCGACTCGACCCAGTGTGACGGCTGGATCGGGCCGGTCTGGAGGAGCGGTGCGGTCAGGTCACCGAAAGCGGCGATGCCGGCCATCATGGAGCCGTGGGGCCTAGCGGTGTCGTCGGCGGTACCCCAGGCGGGATCGTAGGTTTCCAAGCCGTCGTTGGGGACAACGGGCAGCAGGAGGGGGTGCTGGTGGTTGACACCTGTGTCCAGCAGGCAAACGGCGTTGGCGGCCGGCGAAGGCGGAGTGAGGCGGCCGCGAGCATCCTCGACCCACTGCGCCTGTTCCGTTTGGTTGAGCCCCGCAAAGAATTCCGCGGGGACTTGGGGGAACCTGAGTTCGGTCAGACAATTCAGCAGTTCGAGCGACTGGCTGAGTTGCTCCCGCCGCGCACGAATTAGGAGAACCGTGTTCTCGGGCAGAGAGATTTGCTCCTGGGCGATGTGAATATTGACGTGCGCAGCGGCTTGGTGGAAGCGGGCGCGGACTGCATCACGCTCGTCTCCCGCCGGGCCGGTGTGGAGCCAGGCCTCCCACCAAGCCTCTGCACCCACGGCAGGCATGGCCTGTTGCTCGGTCCAGAATGCCTCGACGGCTGCTTCACGAATTTCGGCGATGGAATTAATGAGTTCCTGGTGCCTGGGGGCGCCCGAAGGGGTTTGACTCGAACGGTAGGAGTCGATGAGCCGTTGGAGGACGTCGAGTTTGCCGTAGGGGACGCGAACGGTTGCCAACTGAATGGGGAGGGACCGACCATCAGGGAGACGGGCCTGCACGGTTCGCAAGTTGAGCAACTGAATTCCCGACCGCCGGCGTTCGAGGGACTCGGCTTTGAGTGGAAACTCGGGGTCGCTGGCAAATTCGAGCAGCAGCCCGAAATCGGAGGCGAGGCCAACGGCGAGCCGGTCCTGCTGTATTTCCTGGGCGCGCCGGCGAATCAGGTCCAGTTGGCGGACCAGCCTGTCGGCGTGGGTGGCACGATCGCGGACAGGAAATGGAAACGCCGGGCCGGGTGTGCGCTGCGGATTCGTGAAGTCCTGACCAGCAACCCTGCCCTCAACGAGGAGGTGACGGAGTTGCTCGCCAGGTTCGTCGGGCATAGGTCGCGCTTATTCGGCGCGCCGGAGAAAGTTCCGCCGCTCCTGGATTGACCGCACCAAGTCGTCCGTCGTCAGGTCCTGCCGCTTGATGAGCAAGCATTCCTTCATCGCCTCATCGCAGGCTCTGACGACTTCACCAAAGCTCATCCCCTTGGCCTCCGGGACGACTCGGGCGTAGTTGACCCGCACCCTGCCGGACATGGTTGCCAATCGCCGGCGCATCGTTTCTTCCACGAGCGCGGCTTCAGGAAGCTGGAACTCAATCAAATCGTCGAACCGTCGGAACAGCGCCTTGTCCAAGCTCTTTGGGCGGTTTGTCGCCGCGACGATCAGACTCGTTCCGGAATAGCGTTCGATGAACATCAGGAAGCTGTTCAGCACGCGACGAATTTCGCCCACGTCCGAGCCGTGCCCGCGGTCCGTGCCGATGGAATCAAACTCGTCGAACAAGTAAGCGGCGCGGGTGCGCTCCATCGCGTCAAAGATCAGCCTCAGTTTCACCGTGGTTTCGCCCATGTACTTGGTAATGAGCCCATCCAGGCGAACGACGAAGAGGGGAATCCCCAGTTCACCGGCCAGGGCTGAGGCGGTCATCGTCTTGCCGCACCCCGGCGGGCCAGTGAGAAGCAGTCGCTGGCGCGGGTGGAGGTTGTGCCCCTTCAAGAGTCCTATTTGCCGCTGCTCATCCAAAATCCGCTCCAACCTCCGGGTGAGCTCGACCGCCAGGACCATGTCCGCCAGCCGTGTTTCGGGATACGAAACCCCGAGCAGCTCGGCCAACTCGCCGCGTGGAGCGGCCAATGGAATAGGAGGGTTCTCGCCCGGACGGGCGGCGGCTCGGGCTTTGACCCGGTCAATGAGGTCGCGCAGTTCGGCGGCGAACTCGGAGCGGCCTTTTCGCGCTTCGCCGGCCGCAACTTGCAGGGCCACCGAGTAAAAGCGGTCATGGTCACCTTCGGAGTGACTTTTTACCAACGCTCGGATTTGATCTGCTGTAGCCATCGCAATGCCTTCATGAGCAGCATACATCATGCTGGGGACCGATGACCAGACGGAACGCAAACTGGGCGCTTCGCGCGCGGTGTTCTTCGGTCGAGGGCGCTGATGGGGTTTAGGCTCATGCGGTTGTTGCCTTCTTGATCTCTTTGCAAATCTTGACCCAGGCGGCGTCTCGTTCGGCCTTCATTTGGGCCAGCGGTTTGTCTGGAGAGCTGAGGGCTTGGTAATCCTTGAGGGCGGTTTCCTCGTAGGAGCAAGCGCGGACGGGAATCCACAAGATCTGGACGCCGCCTGTGCTGGCTTGGCGGAGCAGGGGGCCCAACTCATGTTCATGAATAAAGTCTGAGGCGAGGAAGTTGGGGGTGACCAGCAGGACGGCGACTTTTGTGCGGTCGAGGGATTCCTGTATTTCGCTAAACCACTCGGACCCGGGGGCGACCTGCTTGTCTGACCACTTGGTAAGTTTGCCGGCTCGTTCAAGTGGCTTCAGGTGTGTGAGGAGTTGGTCTAGGAACTTTGTGTCCTTGTGGCTGTAACTGATGAAAACGTGTTCTCGCTGAGGGGCGTTTGCGGTGCTGCGGGCTTCAGCTTGCGTGGGATTCGATGGCGGGTTTGCGTCGGCGCTGCTGCCCGCGACGGCCGCTCGCTCGATGATTTCATCTATGGCCGCCACAGATGCTCGCGCAACGTCTGACAGCTTCGAGTAGAATGTCGCCGGGTAGCCCTGCTCGTTCGGGATGGCCTGTTTCGGGCCGCAGGCCAGAAAGTCGGGGAGGCGTGGGAAGAGCCCGCTTCCCAGTAGACCGGCTGAGAAGTTGTCAACGCGAGCTTGGCGTTCCGTGTACGAGGGGCTACCACGGGGACACTGCCAGGAGAGTTCGAAGAGCATGTCCAGCCAAAGGCCCTGACTTGGACAGAGTCTCTGCGAAAAACCACTGGGCCAGAGCCGCCATACAGAGGTGGCGATGGCTGGAGGCAGTTGATAGAGCAGGTCGCCGCCTTCGTGCAGCAATTCTGCAAGCTGGGGGATGGGGAAGGGGCGAGTCTCGTCGGCTGCGGCGTAAACAGAATGATAGCGGTGTAGGCCAAACCGGTATGCAACTGCCTTGCCGTCCGGTCCGAGAATCGGTTTCCCCTGGACGCTGTTTATCGCGAAGACCCCTTCAAGCAGTTTCCAGTCTGAGCCGAGCAATTTTGCCGGCTCGCGGGACACGCCGGGGCCAGCCCAGATCAATTGAGAGCATTGGGACATTACAGGCAATTTGGGGAGGGCGGATTGAACCATCGGGATGCGCCATTGCAGGAGGACGCACTCGACAGGACAGAATTCATCAATGAGTCTTTCGAAGCGGGACCGGAGTTTCGTGATATTGTGTTCCCACTGGCGAGCAGCTTTGGCCTTTGCGGGGATATACCAGGGAAGGACTCTTGTGCCGGGTTCCTCCCGGAAGGGTGTACCCGCCGTTATGTTGGTGCCGTCCTCGAACTTCCTCTTGAGGGGCGACAATCCTTCGAGAACTGTGTCGAGTTCGGTACTCATGCTGGGTCCTGGAGGTGATCGCGGTACTCCTCGATGACGTGGTCGAGGGCGATAATGGGGTTAAGGCTCATAGGTTCACGAGGCGTCGATGGGCGGGCTGGATTGCCCAGTATGGCATGGCCTCGTCGGTTTGTTTTACCAAGCCGAATCTTTCGTCCGGGGCTTTGTTGTACTTGATCATGGCGTGCATATGTTAGGGGATTGCCAGATCGCTGCGGTCGGCGCAGATGCCGGCGATCACTTCGTCGAGCTTTGTGCGTTTGTTGGCGCGGTCGAGGAGCTCGATCACGCAGTCCACAAGTGGCCGGTTCGCCATGTCGTCATCCATTTTGCTCTGGAAGAGGTCAAACCAGATGGCGGCGACTTCGCTTCGCCCCATACGCTTGGTTATGCGACGGCGGAGTTCCCCTAGCGGGAGTGCTGCAAGGGTCGGGGTGCAAGGAACAGCACCTGGTGGTAGGGTGGTCGTGGTGGTTGTAGTCGTCGAGGCGCCGAGGTCGGCGGCTGTTTCACCTTCTTGTTTGAGCACTGCGAGCAGCTTGGCGAGGCCAGCCTTAAAGTCGTGTCGAAAGTCGGCGTAGAGCCGGTCGCGAAGCAAGGTAGGTATGTCGCAATCCTCAATTAGGACAGGGAGGACGGCGGTGCCTTGGTTGGAAATCTGGTCCATCAGGGCTGAGCTTAGTTCCGTTCGGACCCAAGGGGAGGCCACAGATGCCTTGGAGAGGACCGCGACCAGGTAGTCGGAATCTTTGAGGCCGCCGGAGATGCTGGATACGATTGAGTCACCAACCTTGATCTCCTGTTCATCGAACCAAACGTTCAGTTGGTGCTTTTTGAGTGCGGCGACCAGTTTTCGCACAAACGGTTTATCCTTGCTCGAATGGCTGATGAAGACGCGCGCTTGGGTGGTTGGTTTCATGAATTGTCGTTGTGGCTTGTTCTTGTGTCTGTTCGTGTGGTCCGGTGCAGCAGGTGAGGTGCCTGGTCCTTCGACAACTCTTGCCTGCAAGTACGATTCCGCAGATTTCAGAGCGGCCTGCGCTCTTCGGACGCTCCTGTCACCGATGATCCGCGCCATGCCCTCACCGACCAGCCTGCGGAACCCCTCGGCCCAGGGACGATCGAGAATGTGGCCAGACAGCAATTCGAGGCGGCTGACCTCGGTCGAAATTCCAGCGAATCCGCGGGGCGCCTTGCCGTATGCTTTAGTCCAGGAGTATTCGACGGCGAGGTCTTCGTCTAAATAGACGATGTAGCTCTTATCGGAGTCAATCAGAACGCGTATCCGCTTGTTTAGGGTGGGATCGATGTCGCCCTCGCAGTAGGTGGAGAAGTCCAGGACTCGGCGACCCGAGCCCTGAGCTTGGGGACGTTGCTCAGCGGGTAAGGTGTATATCATGTGGCCGCCTCCCAACGCCGAAAACCAGCCATTCTTCTTAGCCACGTCCTGCAGCATGCATTCTACTACATTCTGGAGTCCCCACAGCCCCTGTGCTCGGAGGCGCTGTCCGACGTCAAGGGCGGTTGTGCTGCCGTCACGGAGCATCAGGTCAACCGCTGCGCGGCGGACGTGGTCTTTTGTTTCGATTGCGCCCTCCTTTACGCGCTCGATCCCCTTAAGGCGAGGTGCGAGGTGTTTCGCGAGAATGCTCCAGACGGTTACGCTCGGTGATAGCTTATCAATGAGAATGGGTTTTTTTGCGAAATCTGCTTTTTTGAGCTGTGCGCTGGTGCCTGCTGAGGTAAACACCGACAGGACAATTTTGAGTGTGCGTGGACGAGTGCGTTCGGTGAGCTCCAGCAGGTCGACACCGTTGGCCAGTCGCCGCGACAGGTCGTGTGCGGCGGGTTCGAACTGTAGGTCGGTAACTATAGCTTCGATTCTGAGGCGGTCGTCTTGGACGAAATCTGCCGCTTCCTTCAGCGTGCTCGCGAATAGAGCCCCGAATTCGGTGCGGGTTTGGATGTCATCCGCTAGCCGGCGGACGTACGACGGGTCGTCGTCAACGACTAGGACAAGGGGGCGCGTCACCGGGCTAGGTTTTTGGGTCTTGGCGATCATGGCTAGGGAGTGTTATTTGGAAGCGAGCCCCTTCTCGTCTGACGAGTGAGATGTCGCCGCCGAACTCGTTCCGTAGGATCTGGCGGCCGATCGTTAAACCCAGGCCATTTTTGTCGGGACGGGAGGTGGCTCCGGGGTGGAAGATGGTATCGGGGGCGGGAAACGCAGCTCTACTGATTCCCGGACCCTGGTCCCAAAACTCACATTTGAGTATGTTTCCTTTTTCACATTTGGTGGCGACGACGTGGATGGTGTTAGGTTTTCTAGTTGCGTTGGTGCTGGCGTGGGCTTCGAGAGAGTTCAGGATGAGGTTCAGGAAGGCCTGTTGTAAAGCGGCGGGACGGCCTTTGCACTTTAAGGTGTCATCCACTTCTATGGCGCAATTGATGCCGCACCGCGTTAACTGATGATCAACCACGGAGAAGGCTTGCCTAATTACATCTGCAAGTGGAAAGACCTGGCGCCGGGACCAATACGGCTCGGCCCGCACCATTTGAAGGGTCCGAGCTATAGAGTCGCAGCAGTCACGGGCGTGCTTGATCTGGAGGGAGAGCCGAGAACGGCGGGATCCTTTGGTTTCCTTATGGGCCTCTCGATCCATCTGACTGATGATCAGGGAAAGGTGGCTCGTTTGGTGGCCGAGTTCGTGCAAAAGGACCTCCAGTAAGGCTGCTCGAGTCCGGAGAGCGGACTCAATGAACTGCTGTTCGGTGAAGGAGGTTCGGTTGGGCGTTGTCGGACCGCTTGGGGGGAGTGCCATGATTAGTCGCCTCCTGGTTTTGCGCGTTTTCTGGGGGCCTTAGCTTTTGTAATTGGTTGCTCGGTGAATAGCTGGCCGGTGCCGGCGGGGGCGGGGGTGGTTTGGAAATCGAAAAGCTCGCGGTGCGACTTGGAGGGCGGGGCGCCTGGTGGGGTTGCCGGGAATGGGATGTCAATGACGGGCTGGGGCAGGTTCTCGTTGAGCGGGATGTCCCAGTAGGGGTCGTGCTTTTTCGTGAAGGCTTCGAGGCCGAGGGATTGTAGCTCGTCGAAGGCGGCGAGGCATTGGCGTGGAGCGTCTTTGTAGCTGGAATGGCTGAAGGTGCTGAGGACGTGGGCGTATTGGTCGCGGGTCAGGCCGTAGGCTTGGGCCACGACGGCGTCAATGGCGGCGCGGACGGCCCAGCGGGCGTCTTCGCCCGACAACACGGGCCAGGTGAACGCCGTCCTCGCCTCCCGCCACGCCTCGCCCAATTGCTCTCGCCACAACGGCGCGTAGCCGGCGTGGTTACACGTCAGGCGAAGGCCGGAGTGAGCCAAGAATCTTCCAATCCCATCTGTCTGTGGAAAGGGTGCGCGAGCCAGGAAGAAATAGTTCACGGTTGAAGACGAGACGAACAGCCGCAGGCCGAAGTCGAACGGGAAGGAATTGGCCACCGCGAGAACTTCAAGCGCCCGATAGTTGGGCCGAGCTGGAACGTTCTGCTCGCTGGGATTTTGGTTCTGTGTGATGACGGAAGGCGGGTGGAGGTTGAAAATGGCCGTGCGCTCGTTGGTGGAAGCTGCGATGCCTCGATATGCCAATCGGAAGAAGGTCGCGTTTCTCGTGAACTGAGGCTTGTCGCGCAGCTTCTCCAGCGGCACGACATAGGAAGGCGTCTTTTCCCAGTGGTCAGTGAACTGATGAAAGGTCTTGCCTTCGTGAAGCACCAAGAAGCCAGCATTGCGCAGCTCCTCCGTCACACTCGGATCGCGAGGGTCTTTGCCGTTCTCGACGACATCCAGAACGGGCGTGAAACGCCACGAGTCATCGGTGATGTGGAGTTCACGACGCAGCGAGATCCCTCGTTGCGCGCAAGCCTTGTCGAACGGCAATCCCTGCTTCGCACAGACTGCCGCCACCTCCAAATCCGCTTCGGTGCGCAGTTCTAAGAGGCTCAGATACTCGCCGCCGGTGCGTCGGACAAAGTCCAGCGTGTAACGAAGGGGAGGCCGATCTCCATTCGACGTGTCTGAAGGGGCTTCCGTCCCGGACTGGCCATGCTGCTGGGTTGCTCGCCGTGCTCGGCGGAATAGCCACTCATCGTCATGCAGGTAGAACGCGCAGAGGAAGTCGCTCGTGATGCCTTCCTTTTCTGCGACCACGACCGCGAACTTGAAGCTGCTGTGGATCTCAAAGAGCCTCCGGCGGTTTTCGAAGGAGTAGCAGCAGCGGAGCGCCATTTGCTGGAGGTAAAGGCGACGGATGCCGGTTGCTCCTTCGTTTGCGTGGAACGCTGATGGTACGACCACACCCGTCAAGCCCCCGGTCTTGAGCACTTGAGAACTCCGTTCCATGAAGGCGCGAAAAGCGTCTTGCGCGCCGATAGTGTCCTCGCCCGCGACTTCGACGACTTGGAAGTGATACAGCCTCTCAAGAACGGCTTTCAGCTCACGGAAGGTCGAAAGGTAGTCATCATAGAGTTGTCGTGTGTTCTCCTCGCTGAGCAGGCGCTGCTGGATGCCTGTGCGCTCTCGTTTCGTCGTCGCATTCAGAATCCGGAAATCGAAAGAGGCAAAGAACTCTTTGTCTGCCGGCATGACCTTGTCCCACGGCGGATTACCCAAGTCGGCGTCGAAGCCGGCGCGGCTCGCTGGATTGGCGTCGGGGTAGAAGACTTCCGGGAAGGTGAGGTCGAACGGAAGTGCCGGGATGGCGTTGGCATTCAGGCGGGCAATCAGGGACTGGATGTTCGGATCGTCAACCGGAACAGCGGGCAGGCCAAGCCCTTTCGCGACCATGTTTAGGAGGGTCACTGATGGCCGATTGCCAATAGCAGAGAGCCAATCGTCGGAGAGGTTGCCGGTTTCGGCGATAAGTTTGGCGAGGGCGGCGTAGGCGGTGTCGTCGCAACCTTCCGGGCCGAGCATGACGCCCCCGCTCCAGGCGGCGGCGAGGATTTTGAATGGTGCGAGGGCGCGGTCGAGCCGGGTCTTGGCGGCTTGCTTGGCTTCGATGTCGGCCACGGTGACGCCGACGGTGGCCTCGAGGGCGCGGACGTGCTGAAGGGCATCCGCCAGCGCGGCGGTGAGTTTGGCGGTGAGGCCGCGCGTGAACAGGTCGTCGAGCGGTTGCTGTGAGCCTGGGTATTTGAGCAGGTGCTCGAAGAACGGGCCAGTGAGCGAGTCGCCGACAACAAGCCGATGGTCGAGGAACGTGAGCGGCAACCCCTCGGCGTGACACTCGATCCAGAGGGAGAGTTTGGCGAGCTCGACGGCGAGCGGGTTCTTGTCCACGCCGTAGAGGCAGTGGACGGCGACCATGCGGCGGCAGAGGGCGAGAGCTTTGTTGTGTGAGACGCCGCCGGCAGTGCCTTCGACCGAGCGGCTGGGGAGGTAGCGAAGCAGTTCGTCGTCGGGGTCTGGCAGATCAATCACCCGCTGGCGTAGGGCTGCCGCACGGGCAGCCTGTTCGTCGGCAAGGGCCCCGTGCTCCGGTTTGGTGTTGGCGGATGCACGGTAGGACTCGGCAAGTTTCTCGGCGCTGGCGGCGAGTTCATCGCAGCGGCGGGCGGCGTCGTAGAGGGCTTCGCCGAGGAAGCGGCAGCTTTCAACCACGAAGTGGCCGCTGCCCATTGCTTTATCAATGACCTTGAGCTTGAGAATGGCGCAGGGCTGCGGGTCGTCCACCGGACTGACGCGTTCAACGAGTGGTCCAAGGGTTTCTCGCACGAGGAACCGGACGAACGAGTGGGGGGTGTAGAAGGAGCCGGTGGCTTTGCGGCCCAGACCGACGCGCAGATAGAAGCGGTCGGCGGGGATTTCTTCGATCCATTCGACTTTGGTTTTCTTGCCGCGGGCGGATTCTTCTTCCTCCTCGGGTTCGTCCGCGTCGTCGGCAGCGGTGCCGGACGGATCGGACGCTTCGGACGGGTCAGGTGTGGTAGCGGGGCGGTAACGCTCGCCCTGGGCGGCGGGGACGACGACTTCGAGCTTGGCGCGGCGGAGGCGGCACATGGTCTCCACCGTGATGCCGGGTTCAAGTTCGAGCAGGGCTTCATAGACGCGCCCGAGGTCTTCCACGTCGAGGGGTCCGTAGTGGACACGTTCGCGGGCGGTGACGCCGCGTCCGGAGAGCGTCCAAAGAAGGTTGTTGAGCAGTTTGGCGACGGCGGTTTCTGTCCAGTGCAACCGGCCCAGAATGGGCGTTAGAGCGGGCGAGAACAGGGCGCCGGCCATCGGGCGGACGTTGAGTTCGGTGCATTGCAGGCCGTCGGACAACATTCGGAACAGGCCGCGGAGTCCGTCCTGCAGGAGCGTTCCGGTTTGCGCGCCGTGATCGAGGACGCGGCGGACGATGGGGGCAAGGGCGACGGTGGGCGAGAAGGTATTCCGCCAGAGGCTGGTCGAGGCGAAGCTGAAGCTGCGGGCTGGGTCGTCGGTGGATTCGAGTTTCAGGATGAACAGGAGGCGATAGACGGTAATGAGCCCTTCGTGCCAGAGGTCCTTGGCGAGGAAGGCCTTGTCCGTGTACTCGGCGAGGAGGGGCTGGTTCTCGGGGTGGTCAACGAGTTCCTGGATGAACTCACGGATGGCGTGGCGGGCCTGCTCGCGAAGGTCTTTGGTGACTTTGGCCTGTTGGAGGCGGGCCTTGTCAATCAGCTCGGGCAGGGCCTTGACGCCAGCGGGCGAGGCGAGGGCAATGAGCAGCCGGACGGAATCCGGCAGGTCGCGGCTGCGTTTCCAGTGCGGGTCTATGGAAATGGCGACCTGGGAATCAACGCGGGCCGGGTCAGAAATGATGAGGCGCAGTTCGAGGCCGTTGGTAAGGATGCCGAGGCGTTCGCCGGTGGCGAGCAGCACGCGCTGGGCAATGCGCGTGTGGCTGAACCGGTAGGCCAGGCCGCGGCGGGCGGGGGCGTCGAGATCGGCGTCGAGGTCCACGCACCAGACCCGCAGCCGGGCCGCGCCATCTTCGGTGAGGAGGAGAGCGCCGCCGTCTTCGTCGCCTTCGCGGGTTTGGACAGATTCGACGGCCTCGATGCGGGCGTAGCCGAGCTGGGTGAGGAGCGGGTCAATGACGTGGTTCTGGACCCGCAGGGGCCCGCCGTGGGTGACGAGGTTGCGGAGCTTGCGGCGGACGAATTGCCAGTGGTCGTTAAGGGCGCGGGCTTCCGGGCCGGTGGCCTTGGGCAGGAGGGACAGGCGGTTGAGCTCGGCCTCAAGATTGAACTTCACGAAGGGCTCGGGAAGGGCGGGCCCGGTGAAGGTGCAATCGGCTTTGAGGTCGAGGGGCATTAGGGGAAAGTCAGAATGCAGAGTGCAGAATGCAGAGTGGCGTTTGGCGGGTGGCTCATTTTGCTTCCTGCTCGGGTGCGGCGGGGGTAGAGGCGTTCAGCGGTGGATTGGCAGGCGCCGGGACTATGAAGGTCTTTGCGATCTCGATCCACCAGCTCGGGAGCGCAAGCTTCGTGCCCAGTTTGTGCACTATACCGGGGAGCGTTCTGATCTGGTGCACACCCCGCGGCGCAAGAGGGGTGGCGATAGCCGCACTCCATAGGGCATCGAATACAACCTGGTCGGAAAGGAGGGTCTGCATGGCTTTAGGATCTCCGGGCGCTTGTCCCTCATGCCGGAGGACGAACCAATGCAGGAGCGCGTAGGCGTTCGATTGAATTGAGCGGCTCGTCGGGGCTTCGGCGAGGACTTTGAGCAGTTCGTTGCGGAGGGTGCCCCAGAGCGCGCCCTTGGCGTCCCACATCATGCACCGGGCTTCAAAGGTGTTCTCCTCGTTGTGGACGAGGCGCTCGATGAAGCCGGGGTCACGGAAGCCGGAGATGATTTGGCGAGCGAATTTTGGCAGCGCGACAGCGCACAGCTTGTTGTGCAGGTCGGCGGCGGCAGCGTTGTGGTCGAAGCTGCGAAGGCGTATTCCAGTATAGGGGCCGAGAATGCGGATGAGGGGCATGACGTCCGGGCTCCACTTGTCGAATAGGTCCAGGATGAAGGCTTCGTTGCGGGGCCAGAAGTCGGTGTGGACCGGAAGGCTGGCCCCCGCGAAGCGGGTCCATTTATCCACGAGGAGATCGAGATCGGCTTCCCCTATTTGTTTAGCGGGCTGATTAAGTTGTCCGAGGTCGAAGACGAGCGCGTTGAGAAGGGCGAGGAGGGAGTTGGCTTCCGTGACGAGTGCCGGCTTTTCGGCCTCCGCAAGGACGTTGTCGGCGCTGTGAAGGACCTTTGCGTAGCGCTGGGCGGCCGCCCTCAGGAGTTCGCGATAGACGTCGGTTTCGCTGCGGTCCACGTGCTTGGCGTGGTCCGTGATCCATTTCTGTGCCGTGGCAATGGTCTGGCGCGATTCCCATTGTGGGAGGAATGCCTCGAATTCCTTCAATGTTACAGCGGCTGGGGCGTCGGCGATGTTTACTTGATACCCAACGCCTTCTGGATCCAGGCCCATGAATGCCGCGACGTGGGAGCATATCGCCTTCAGCGACTTGCCAATCTCGTTTTTGTGAGATTCCTCCAGGGTCAACCCGAGGCTTGTGGCGGCCTTTTGAACGTGTGCGGAGACCGCGGCATCAAGCTTCTGCTCCTTCTCTTGCGCGTGTGATTCCACCCATAGCATTCCGATTCCGTTCCAGAAACCCTCGTCGCTCAGGAGTTCCTGGGCCATGCGTGGGTGGCGGATTTTGAGGACGTTGGCAGCTAGAATGACCGGCCAGTTCAACTCGTCATCACGGTGCCTTTCAATCTGGGGTTTAAGCAACGCCAGAAGACGGATGAACTGTCGCACGGTTCGTGGGTTGGCTGGGAGCAGCGGGATGGCGTCGCGGATAGCGGGTTCTGGAACGTAGGGGCACGAGCGCTTGGCTTGGGCGAGGGCTAAACTTACCAAGCTGCTGGGCGGGGCCGGAGGAAGCCAGCGCGGATAGTCGATGATCTTTTCGAGGAACTTGAGGCCATCACCAAAGCCGGGATGGTAATCGCCAAGGACCTCACCAACGACGATGGGGTCGAAGGCGCAGATGAATGAAAAGGCGGGGATGTCCATGAGCTCCTTGAGAGCGAACAGGATCTCGGGGACCAATTCGGGAGCGGTGCGGTCGAGGTCGTCAATGAGGATGATGACTCTGCGGTCGCCAAGTACCGATTGCAGTGAGGCGAGGTCTTGCGGGCTGAATGCGAAGTGCTTTTTTAGAAGGTCGAGCCCTGCATTGATGGCTTTCCCAGCGTCAAAGGCTCCCAGGACCGTGCCGATGACTTTCTTCATCGTGCCCAATTCGGATTTGAACCGGGCGTCGTCCGCGCCCGGCACCTGGCCGAGCTTTGCTTCCAGTGTCCGGTAGACGGCAAGTACGAACGCCTGCCAGAGTTCTGCCTTATTCGAGTACTCCCAGGGGTCGAACCAGATGACGATATGGCCCGCTTGGCTGGCCATGGAGTCAACGAACCTGAGCACAGAGGTTTTGCCCGTGCCCCATTCACCGTAGATGCCGACGCGGACGGACCAAGTCTTGGGGCCGGTGGTGGCGATTCCGACGATTTCGCGAGCCAAGGGCCACCGGTTCAAGTGGTCGTCTTCGCGGCTAACGACCGGGCTGTCGAATCCGCGAGGGGCGGCGGAGGTGTCGTTGTTAGCGGCGGTCATTTCTTTGGACGCGGCAGGATCATCAACATGCCGAGCGTGGTGACTTCGGGGTCGCGGACGGCGTCGCAGGAGTCCAGGTCCTCGCGGCGTTTCTTGAAGAGCGTGAGGACGGTTTGCGCCTCGTGGCGCAGGGCGACGGGCTGCGAGTTGTCGCTGGCGAATCCGGCGAGGCGCTCCAGGGGGTCAGCCAAGCCGGCCCAGGGCGCGGCGCTGGGCTGTTGTGAGGCGGCGCGTGATGCGGCGAGGAGTTCCTGCTGGACGGCCAGTTGGCCGCGGTCGGCGATGATTTCGCGGGCGCGGGATTCAAGCCAGTCGTGAAGGCGTTCGCGGTCGCGGCGGAGCTGGGCGCGACGGCGGTTGAGGACGTCGGCGGCGATGGGGCGGAAATTCTGACGGGCGGCGGCGATGGCTGTCTCTTCGGCGCTCTGCGCCCAGGGCGCGAAGTGGTTCTTCCAGGCATCGCGGGTGTTGATGGCCCCCGCCGGGTTGGCAAGGGCAAGCCAGCGTTCGCTGCTGGCAACAAACTCGGTGACGGCGGGCGGGCGAACGAGAATGGCGAGCACCTGCTCGAACTCGCGACCGGCGCGGCTGTGGATGCGGCCAAGGAAGGTAAAAAGCAGGGTGGGCTGGGGCACGTCGGCGGCGACGGCGCTGATGCGTTGGTCCACGGAGGTTGGGGTACCGCCCAGCGCAAGGTGGCGGACGCGATCGAGGGCCCGGCGAACCAGGGGGTGAGCGCGCCCGAGGAAGCCGACCTCGCGCTTTTGGGCGTCCTGGGTGATTTCCAGCTTGGTTGTAAGGCGAGCGGTGCGGGTGTCGGTGTCAATGCCGGGGGTGCCTGCGAGCCCGGGCATCCAAGTGGACGGGAGGGTCAGCTCGGTGATGTCCGGCGCGGTCTCGCGGACGTTGCCGCCTTCGAGTAGGACGGCGTCGCGAACGAAGCGGGCGAGATCAACGCTGTTGAGAGCGGCGCCGCGCTGGCGGGCCTGGTCGGCTTCGACGAAGAGGGAGGCTTCGGCATTGAGGCCGTCGGCGCCAAGCCAGGTGTTGGCCGTGGCGGCGCGCTCGAAGCCCTGGAGGCTGCGGTCAATTTCCTCCAGCAGGTCCCGAGTAGCGGTGTCCGCGCCGGAGTTTTCCTCGCCGGCAACGAGGTCGAAGACGGGCTCCTCGCGCTGGAACAAGGCGGCTTCCTCCTCGACCAGGCCGGTGAGCAACCGCTCGGCGGTGGCTTCGGCAGAGGCGGTGACCCCGAGGGTGTTGGGAACGAACGTCAGCAGCTTGCGCTGGCGTTCGTACTTGGCAATGAGGCGGAGCAGGATGCGTTGCTCGAACGTGCCGCAGAGGAAGAGGTAGCGGACGATGGGCGGCTTGTCCTGGCCGAAGCGGTCAATGCGACCATTGCGCTGCTCAAGGCGGTTGGGGTTGAACGGCAGTTCAAGGTGCAGCAGATGGTGGCAGCGTTGGTGGAGGTTCAGACCTTCGGCGGCGGCATCCGTGCTGACGAGGAGCAGGTTTTCCTCTTTCCGGAAGCGGTCGGTGACAGTGGAGCGGGTCTTCTCGTCGTCGTCGCCGCTCATAGTGACGACGGGGCCGACGCCAGCGGCTTGCAGGGCGGCGACCAGAGCGGCCTGGCTGTCGGTGTATTCGGTGTAGATGAGGACATTCGCGCGGGGCTCGGTGGCGCGGATGGCCTGCACCTGGGCGACGACCGTGGAGAGTTTGGGGTCCTGGCCAGCGGCGGATTCGGCCATGCGGATCAGGTCGTCGAGGGCGTCCGCCATGCTGGTGTAGCGGCGGATGTGGCGGGCCTCGGAGCTGACCTGGCGTTCCAGGGAGAGGAGCTGTTGGGCGAGGTCTTCGACTTCCAGCGTCTGCTGCTCGCTCTCCTGCTCGACGCTTACCGTGCCGAAACGCTCGAGGGTGCGGTTTAGGTCGCGAAGCGTGCGGAGCCGCTGCTTCCGGCTCTCCTGGGTCTCCGCGGTCTGGTTCTGGATGGCCCGGAAGCGGTCGCGCACGGCTTGGAGGGTCACCTTGCAGGCGGCGACGGTGGAAACACTCCGTTTGAGGAGTGAGATAAATGAGAGGACATCGCTGTAGCGGCGACTGCGGAGAGCTTTGCGCAGTTCCGGCGCAATGAGCGCCAGCAGGGTTTGGTGAAGCTCGATGAAACGGTCATGGGTGCCAGGGCGCGCCCGGACCGGACAGGGTTCGACCTCCCGCTCCTTGAACCGGGGCTGGCCGCCTTCGGTGAGGATGTGCTTTTTCAGCCGGCGGACAACGTGCTGGCGATAGCGGTCGCCCCGGAGCACCCCGCGGCCGTCCACCAGCGACGGGTCGAGGAGTTCGCAGATGGACGCGAAAGAGCGGTCGTTGCCGTCGTGCGGCGTGGCGGTCGCGAGAATGAGGGTATCGGAGCGGCGGGCGAGCACTTCGGCGAGCTTGCGGCGGAGCGAGGCGTCGCGGTCATCGCCGCCGATTTCCATGCAGTGGTGGGCTTCGTCAATGACGACCACGTCGTAGGAGGAGCGTTCGAGGTCTTCGAGGACTTTTTCTTGCTTGAGAAAGTCAATCGAAGCGAGGCCAAGGGAGATGTGGTCGAACGGTATCGCGCCAAGCTCGGTGCTGCGCCGGACTTCCTCCAGGGCCTGGCGGTCGATGATCTGAAAGCGGAGGCCGAAGCGGTGGGACATTTCCATTTCCCACTGGTCGAGCAGCGGGCCGGATGGCGACACAATCAGGATGCGGTGGGCGATGCGTCGAGCGATTAGCTCGGTGAGCAGGAGCCCGGCTTGAATGGTCTTGCCCAGGCCGACGCCGTCCGCCAGCAGGAGCCGGACGCGGGTCATGCGGATGGCGCGGAGGACGGGGACCAACTGATATGGTTCGATACGGAGGCGGCCGGGTTGGACAGCGCTGAGGGCATCGGTGCCGAATGCCTGCTCAAGGAGGAATGCCTGGTGGTAGGCGAGCCAGTTGGGTAGTGGCGCGGGCTTTTCCGGGCGCAGGTCGCGGGCGATGGGCGTGATTTCGTCGAATGGGCTGAGAAGGTCTATTTCCTGGCCGGCGAAGTCGCCCTGGAGCCCGCGCAGGCGATGGAGGGCCTGCGAGCCGAGGTTCTGGGTATAGACCAACTCCCACCGCAACCCGCGGGCGGCGACTTCGGTTCCTGGAAGAAGGTTGCTCATGTTTCCCGGGAGAATCCTGCTACACGATCTGCAGGGCAATTGGAAGATATTTAGGCGACAGACATTTAGGCGGAAATTGCAGGAGCCTCGGAGAAATCATACATTCCAAGGCTGTTCCACCCACGATATCGGCGAAGTCATTCAATTCGGGTTCGACACCGCCAAGCTGGCCAGGGCCAAGAACGGCTTCAACGATATTCTTGCGCTCTCCGCAACTGCAGGGCACCCCGCGCTCGGTTTGACATGCCTCAGTGTGCCGTCCTGCGTATCCCCCCGACACCGCCAGACGGTTCCAGCCTCAACGCTTGGTCTGCTCCCGGATGAACGCCTTCGCTTGTTTAAGCGCAACAGCTAAGTCTTGCTCAACCACAAAAGTACGCTCGAAGGGAACTCCCTTCCAGCGGCCCAGCACCCTCAGTTCGCCAGCAGGTCGATCATAGCGACCAGCGACGCCGCGAGCTCCCGCTCAAAGCCCGCCGCCGCCGCTCGCCCCGCTCACCCGGAAACCCCTCCAGCCCCAACCACCGGCAGCGCACCTGGAAGCTCCACTGCCATTGAACAACTCCCGCTTTACATTGGCACCCGGAATCCCTTAATCCTGGCTTGCCGATTGCACTATGGCTAATCATCGTCCAGTTCTGCCGGAAGACCTCGAAGACCTCCTGGATTTCATCCAAAAGGGCAAACTCTTCGCCCTCCAGGACTGGCTCAAGGCTGGCAAGACCCTTCGCGCCCCTGATAATGCCGAGCGTGGTGCAAACGTGATCCGAACTGCCGTCACCACCGGATTCCACAGCATTGTCGAAGAACTTCTTCGCGCTGGTGGCTGGTCGCCAACCGAACTCGCCGACGCCCTCGACCTGGCCCGCTCCCACAAACGCGACGACGTCGCCGACCTAATCCTGCACTACAGCACCCAGTCGCCCTCCCACGGCCTCCCCCCGCGGGCGCAGCGCTGCCTCGCCGCCGCAGGCATTCCTATTGAGAAACAAGCCGTCCTCCATGCCCTGAGAACCGGTGCGCTTTCCGGGCGCACGACCCTCTACGGGAAATACACCCACCGGGACGTTTGCCGCTGGCTCGGCATCGATGAATTCTTCCCTTCGACGATCATTCCCGAGGACAAGCGGCCACCGTTTGTTGAAAACGGGCTCTCCTACAGGGCGAACGGTCTTCTACGCCGGGCCGGCATCCCTGCCAAGAAACCCGCCGTCAGGCACGCCCTTCAGACCGGCGCACTTGTCCCTGGAAAACGTCCCTACAACTACGGCAAGCAAACCCACGCCGAGCTTTGTCGTTGGGTAGGTGTAGATGCATCGGCTCTGCCCTCACTATAGGCCAATCACGATCCTCCCCTCACAATCACCGGCAACATCCGCCGCGGGGTCGGACTACGCTAGACTCCGTGCGCATGGCTTCATGGCCTCCTTATGCGATGACGGCCTGCGCCACGGCTTCCTTGCCTGCTGCAAACACCGCCCGTTGCCGCTCATATTCGCCCAGCGACGGGAGTTCCACTTGCGCTTTGCGCGCGTAAGCACGGTGGACGGCTTTGCTGTTGTGGCCTAGGGCTTCCTGCGCGAAGCGTTCGGGATAGCCCGCCTTCTTCGCCCGCTCCGCCCAGGCGTAGCGATATGAGTGCAGCGAGATGCCTTTGATCTTCAATCCCTCACAACGCTGTTTGAATTCCGTCGCCCGGTCACCGGCGCGAACTGTCCGCAGATACGGAAAGAGCGGACCCGTCGCGGGCAACGATCGAAGGATTTGCGCCACTTCCTCATCAAAGCGCATGATGGCAATCGAGCCGGTCTTCTTCCGCGCGAAGCTGATGACGCTGTGTTCCCATTCAATGTTCTCGGCCTCCAGGAACGCAAGGTCGGATTGCGCCGCGCCCAGATGCCAAGCCAACTGGTAAAACGCCTTGCGCTCGGGATTCTCCTCGCGGGCGACGATGGCCCGATGTTCCTCCCAGGTGACGGCCCGCTTGTCCTTGAACTGAACCTTTGGCCACTGCCGTTTCACAATCACCGGCCACGGCAGCCAGGTCATGTCGAGCGCGAAATTATGAATGCGACGCAAGTAAACGTTTGTCGAGACCTTGCCCGATTCGAGCACGCGCAGAAAATGTTCGGAACGGGTCTCCAATACCGGCAGGTTGCGAATAATGTCCATCTCCTTGTCCTTGACGGCCACCAGCCAGCGTCGTTGAGTTTCCCCGCGCTTGAGCTTCACCATCTCGTCCATGACATACTGCCAGGTGCGCGTGCTGATCTGCGGGTCGCTGGCGGCGAGATAGGCGCGGGCGATTTGCAGGTTCACCGCGGGCTGCTGCTCAGCTTCGTTGCGCGAGTGAACCAGCCGAAGCGCCGTGGCCCGGTCGGTCGTGTGCAAGCTGTCCTGCTTGCCCGTCGCGTCATCGTGAATGTAGTACCGCCCGCCGTTCTTACGCCGGTAGAGTCGGAATCGTTGTCTCATAACTGTTTTTTACAGCGATGAGGTTACGACGATTGATTTCGACTCGGTTAGCGAGTAGTGGGCGAGTTACGAACCGTTAAACAGAAACCTGCCAGAGTACTTTCTTGCTGGCACTTCTGCTGGCACTCACGCGTGGAAGATCTCCAAACCCTTGCTGCACTTGCAGTTAAGTTTGGAGGCGAGGGTCGGAATCGAACCGACGCATAAGGCTTTTGCAGAGCCCTGCCTTACCACTTGGCTACCCCGCCACTGGCTTCGCGCGGAAGTTAAACCACTTTAAGGAGCACGCAAGTCTTTATTCGCTCGTTATCCGCTAGTCGCTAATCGCTCAACGCACAACCTAACTCCCGCCGCCGTGACCACAATTCCCGCGGCTTCAAAAGACCCACTGGCGTGATGATGCCGGTGATCAACTCCGGCGGGGTGACGTCAAACCCGGGATTTAATGCTCCGCTGGTCGGATTAGCCACGCGCACGTAGATGCGGTTGGTTGATTCCGGATTTCGGCTTTCAGATTTGGGACTTGCCGCCAAGCCCCACGCGCCGAGGACTTCGCTCTCGTGCCGCTCTTCAATTGGGATATCGAAGCCGGACCTTAAATTCCAGTCGATGGTGGATAGTGGAATCGCGACGTAAAAAGGAATTCCATGCCGCCGGGCAAGAACGGCCTGGGTGTAGGTGCCGATCTTGTTTGCGACTTCACCAGTGCGGCCCAGCGTGCGATCGCTGCCCACAATCACCAGATCGATCTTTCCTCGCTGCATCAAGTGGCCGGCGGCGCTGTCGGCGATGATCTGGTGGGAAATTCCTTGCTGCGCAAGTTCCCACGCCGTGAGCGTCGCGCCCTGGGAACGCGGCCGGGTCTCGTCGCAGCAAACATGAAACGTCCGTCCACGCGCCTGTGCGGCGTAAAGGGGTGCAGTGGCGCTGCCAACATCGACGAAGGCCAGCCAGCCGGCGTTGCAATGGGTGAGGACGTTCATTCCGTTGCGAATCAGCTTCACGCCATGCCGACCAATGTCTTCGCAATGCCGCACGTCTTCGTTGGCAAATTCCGCCGCCGCCGCCAGCGCCAGCGCCTGCTGCTCCTCGACCGTTTGGCCGGCGCGCATGGCCTGTCGCACGCGGTTGATGGCGTTGACCGGATCGACGGCGGTAGGCCGGGCGGCTTTGAGAGCCTCGCAAGCCGTTTCGACGTGCCGAAGGAATTTCGCGAGGTCCCGTCCACGGAAGGCGCGCGCGCCCTGGGCGAGGCCGTAGGCCGCGGTGGCGCCGATCGCGCCCGCTCCGCGCACGACCATGTCTTTGATGGCGCGCGCGGTTTGGCGGAAGTCACGCGCCGCGACGATCTGGAATCTGTGCGGCAGGAGCCGCTGCTCGATGAGCAGCACGGCATTGCGCCGGGCATCAAACGTCACGGTGCGAAAATGGCGGGCGCGACCGTGGACGGTGACGTTCAAGCGACTTCCACTTTCATCTTCCGGATCTTGCTTTCGATGCTGCGGTAGAGTGGATGCTGGCGGAGCGGGCGGAGGTCCGGATCTCTGGCCAGCCATCTGAAATCGCGGTAGCCCAGGGACAGCGCCTTCTCCAAGGCGGCGGCCGCCCGGTCGAATTTACCGTTGAGAGAATGACTGCAGGCGAGGTTGTAAAAGACGAGCGGATTGCACGGTTGGAGCCGGGACAACTGCTGGTCCACTCTCAGGCTGTGATCATATTTTCCGCGCTGGGTGTAATGGTCTCCCAAGATCTGCAGCGCTTCGACATATTGCGGATCGCGGCGGACGAGCCCCTCCAGGAAAGAGATCTTGACATCCAACTCGCGAGTCTCTTTGCGGGTCAACGGTTTGCTTTTCGCACTACACTTTTCCGGCATACGACAACTTGGATTATTTCCAAGCGGGACGCGCGAGTCAAGCGCCGGATGCAAAATCCCTTAGCAGTGAAATCCAAGAGCTCGGTACTGCGTGGACCGTCGTCATCCTCAAACCCGAGGCGGCGATGGCCCCGGGCTGACCGCAAGCCGACCTCAATGACAGCCTGCTTCACCGAAAGATGAACCCCTTTTCGGCAAAGAGAGGCTGGCTTTGGTCCCGGTCTTGCTGCTATTAGAGAGCCATGGCTGAAGCGCAAACGATCAATCCTGGCCTGCCGCCGCGCCGAATTGGGGAAGTGGCGGAGGAACTGCAACTGGATGCGGACAAGATTCTCCCGCATGGTCATTTTATTGCCAAAATACCCATCGACGAGCTGACTGCCCGCCAGGGCCAGCCTGACGGACGGCTGGTGCTGGTCACCGCCATGACCCCCACGCCCGAGGGGATCGGCAAGACGACCACCACGATTGGCCTGGCTGACGCCCTGCGACATTTGGGCAAGCGGGCGATCTTCTGTGTCAGGGAGCCGTCGCTGGGGCCCTATTTCGGCATCAAGGGCGGGGGCACCGGAGCGGGCCGGGCGCAGGTGGTGCCGGCGGAGGCCATCAACCTGCACTTCGTGGGGGATATGTACGCCGTTACCAAGGCCAATAACCTACTGGCGGCCATGGTCGATAATCACCTCCAGCACGGCAACGAGTTGGGCATCGATCCCCGGCAGATTGTCCTGCGCCGAGTGATTGACCTGAACGACCGCGCCTTGCGGGACATCATCATCGGGCTGGGCGGCGTCAAACATGGCGTTCCCCGCCGCGATGGATTCAACATCACGCCGGCCTCCGAGGTGATGGCGATTCTCTGTCTGGCCCGGGATTTTGGGGACCTGGGGGAACGGCTCAGCAACATGGTGGTTGCGTTTACTTACCGGCGCGAGCCGGTGCGGGCGTCGCAAATCGAGGCGGTCGGCGCCATGCAGGTGCTGCTCCGGGATGCGATCCATCCGAACCTGGTGCAATCGCTCGAAGGCACTCCCGCCTTTGTGCATGGGGGGCCGTTCGCCAACATTGCGCAGGGAACCAACACCACCATCGCCACTCGCATGGCGTTGAAGCTGGCGGATTATGTGATGACGGAGGCCGGATTCGCCACCGAGCTGGGCGCGGAGAAGTTCTTCCACATCAAGTGCCGTCTGGCCGGATTGAATCCGGCCGGGGCGGTTATCGTGGCGACGGCCAAGGCCGTGGCTTACCACGGCGGATTCAGCGCCACCGGCGGGCTAGGCAATCTCGCCAAGCATATCGAGAACATCCGGCTCTTCGGAGTAGAACCGGTTGTAGCCCTAAACCGGTTTCCTGACGACCGGACGGAGGACCTGACCCGGATCATCCGGTTCTGCGCCCGCCAGGGTGTGGAGGCAGTGGTGGCCGAACATTATGCGCGGGGCGGCGAGGGGGCGGTGGAGCTTGCCCGGGCCGTGTTGCGCGTGGTGGGGAAAAACCACCGGCGCAAGCTGCGCTTCATTTATCCGCTGGAGATGCCTTTGGAGCGGAAGATTGAAGCGGTTGCACGCAAGCTGTACGGAGCGGAGGGAGTGGATTTTGACCCCGGCGCCCGGCACGACCTTGAACTCCTGAATCGCCACGGCTTCGCCAAGCTGCCCGTCTGTATTGCCAAGACGCCCATGTCGCTGTCGGACGATCCCGCCCTGCGCGGCCGGCCAAGGGGTTTCCGCATTAGGGTCAACGAACTGAGGATATCCGCGGGCGCCGGGTTTGTGGTGGTGATCTGCGGGAGCATCGTGACGATGCCGGGCCTGCCGAAGGTGCCCGCCGCCGCGCGGATCAAGGTGCTCCCCTCCGGGCGGGCCACCGGGTTGACGTAAACGGGCGCTTGCAACGACCGGTCGCCCCGTTCACCAGTCAGCCGTCACTCGGGGTACTGGCTGGACTACGAGGCCGAGGCGACCCCTGAAGGCTAGAAAACTTCCGCGGTCAACCCGGTCGTCTGGCGCACGGTTTGGGCGATGCGGGAGAGGACCTTGAGCGGCAGATGCCCGCTTTGAGAGATGAACGAGGGACGGGTGGCGGAGTAGATCTGCACGAGGGAAACCCGGGCGCCGGCGTTCTTGAGTTCCAGCAGGCGGCGAGAATACTGCTCGATTTCCTCCAGGGGCGGTTCTTCCCCATTAATGGCCGGAAAGAGACTCTGAATGACGACCGGGCGCTGGCGGCCAAGCAGCAGGATATTCGACAAAATCTTCTCCAGCGGCACCTCCGAGCGATTGACCTTGTTGACATAGGCCTGGGTGCCGCCGTCGAGCTTGGCCCAGACTTCGTCGCTGCGCGTGAGGTGCTTAAGCCCTTGTTGAACCTGGGGCTGGTCCAGGCCGGTGGCATTGGTCAGCAGCACGAGTTTGAAGAACGGGAACCCGCTCAGGGCGCGGACATGCACGACCGCCTGGAGCGCCTCGGCGAACCTGGGCGAGAGGGTTGGCTCGCCATCGCCGCTCAAGGCCACATGGCGCAGTTGGAGCAATTCATCCGGCAGCGTGCGATACCAGGGCCGCTCGCGCAAACGGCCCCCGCGCACGAAGGCCAGCGTCTTTTTCAACTCCGCCGCCATGGCCTCCACGTCCAGTTGGTCCTCGCGCGGTTCGCCGTTGCGGTGCACTTCACAATAAACGCATTGGAAGTTGCAGTTCTTGTCGGGGCACATATTGATGCCGACCGATAAGCCGCGGGCGCGCGCCGAGACCACGGCATAGACGAAACGGTTGTCGAGGAAATCGCGCGGGGAGCCGAAAGCGGTTTCCTGGAAGCCGTAATGCCGATCCGGAAGCTTTTTGCTCTGCTCCGCTGATTCGGCTGTGGCGGTGGTCTTTTCTGTCAGTTCTTCCACAATATCCAGTGCACCTTACTGTTGCGGCCAACCGCGCACTACACGATGCTTGTCAAAGAATGGACATTTTTTGGCGGGTTTGCATAAGACGAGATACAGTTAGCCATTCTGTCAAGACCACCAAGCGCGTGCTGGCCGCCGAACTGGGCACCGTCAGTGAAACCTTTTCCCGCACGCTGGCCAAATTCCGGCAACAGAAGCTGGTGCCGGTGAAAGGCAAAACCCTCACCGTCCTCTGTCCGCTCAAACTCAAGGAGTTGCTCCGCCGCAACCTCGGGGAATAGCCGCCCAACGCGGCTTGCCGTAGGCGGTGCCGCGCGCCCCAAGACGAGTTGGCGCTGGAACTGACCGATTACACTGGACGAGGGCAAAATGTGCGAAAAGAATGGCAATCGCGGTGGAGTCCCCCCTCCCTGGCGAACCTAATGTTTTCGGGTTTCAGAGAGGGAAACGGTACAAGAGAGTTTCTCGCGGTGGGGCGTGTGCCCTGAGATTATATGGCAAAATACAAGATTGCATGGCTGCCGGGCGATGGCATCGGCGTGGATGTGCTCGAAGCGGCGAAGATCGTTCTGGATAAGGTCCGGCTCGAGGCGGAGTATGTTCCGGGGGATATTGGCTGGGATTACTGGTGCCGGGAGGGGGATGCGTTCCCGCCGCGGACCATCGAGTTGCTGAAGAAGGTGGATGCGGCGCTGTTCGGCGCCATCACCTCGAAGCCCGCGAAGAGCGCCGCCGCCGAACTGGCGCCCGCGCTGCAAAACAAAGGGCTGACCTATCGTTCGCCCATTGTGCGGATGCGGCAGTTGTTCGACCTCTACATCTGCCTGCGGCCCTGCAAGGGCTACCCCGGCAACCCGTTGAATTTCAAGGAAGGCATTGATCTGGTGGTGTATCGCGAGAATACGGAGGACCTGTATGCCGGGGTCGAGTTTGCGCCCGTGCCGAAGGAGCTGGCGGACACGCTCACGAAGCTCGCCAAGCCTTTTGCGCCCTTCGCCAAAGTCCCACTGGACCAATACGCCATCTCGTGCAAGATCAACACCCGCGCCGGTTCGGAGCGCATCGTTCGGGCGGCGTTTGACTTCGCCCGGAAGCACCAGCGCAAGAAAGTCACCATCGTTCACAAGGCCAACGTGGTGCGGGCGACCGACGGGCTATTTCTCGAAGCCGCCAAAGCGGTGGCGAAGGAGTTTCCCGAGATCAAAATGGACGACGCGAACATCGATGCGATGACGATGTGGCTGCTGAAGAACCCGTTCAACTATGACGTGCTGGTCGCGCCGAATCTATACGGGGACATCATTTCGGACCTCTGCGCGCAGATGGTTGGCGGGCTGGGCTTTGGCTGTTCGGGCAACATCGGCCAGAAGCTGGCCGTATTCGAGCCGACGCATGGCTCGGCGCCGAAATACGCGGGCCAATACAAGGTGAACCCGATCGCCACAATCCTGGCGGTGAAGATGATGCTCGATTGGCTGGGTGAGGCAAAGAGGGCCGTTGCCTTGGAAAACGCGGTGGCACAGGTCATCAAGGAGGGCAAGGTCCGCACCTACGACATGGGCGGGACGAGCACGACTTTGCAGATGGCGGAGGCCATCGCCGAAAAGCTATGACGGCCATTGCTCCCGGGCCGGAGACGCGGAAGGTCATTCTCCACGAAGTCGGGCTGCGTGACGGGCTGCAGATGGAGAAGCGGGTCGTCCCGCTCGAACAGAAAATCCGCTGGACAGAAATCCTGCTGGCGGCCGGGGTCGATATCATCCAGCTCGGCTCGTTTGTGCATCCGGTCAAGGTGCCGCAAATGGCGGACACCGACGCGCTGTTTCGGCATTTCTCGGCGCCGGGGCGAAAGCCGTCCGGCGCGGTTCTGTCGGGCCTGGTGCTCAACGAGAAGGGATTAGAGCGCGGCCTGGCGTGCGGGGTCGAGATGTTCTGCATGGGCGTTTCCGCCAGCGAAACCCACAGCCAGAAGAACACCGGCATGTCTATCGCCGAAGCCACTACACGCATTATCGCCATGGCCCGGCAGGCGGTCGGCGCGGGCAAACGCGTGCAACTGTCAGTCCAGTCCGCTTTCGGCTGCGGCTATGAAGGAAAGGTGCCGCCGGAGCGCGTGTTGAAGACCGTGGAGCAGTTTTTGAACGCCGGTTTCCGCAACCTCAGCCTGGCCGACACGGCCGGGCACGCCACGCCGCCGCAGGTGGAACAGTTGTTCGGGGCCGTTTTCAAACTCGCTGCCGACGCCGAGTGCACCTGCCATTTTCACAACACTTACGGTCTGGGGATGGCCAATTGCTGCGCGGCGCTGGGCGCGGGCGTGAAGTGTTTCGAGTCCTCCGTGGCCGGGCTGGGCGGCTGCCCGTTTACCAAGGTGGCCGGCGGCAACGTCTGCACCGAGGACCTGGTGCATTACCTGCATCGCCTGGGCCAGCGCGGCGAGGTCAACCTGGGCAAGCTGGTCGAACTCGCGCGCGACCTGAGCCGGTTTTTCGGGCGTGAACTGCCGGGCATGGTCTATAAGATCGGATTAGCCTCGACGCCTCCGGCATCGTGCTGACTGGAGTGAATGCCAAAATGACGTTCCGAAAACCACGGTTGGTAGGGCGCGCACTCCGTGCGCGCCGCGGCACGCATGGGACTTCGAGCCCAAACAAAATTAAATCACCGAATGAGTAATTACAACCACCAAGCGCAAAAGCCCCCCCAATCCCATGAAGGGGTGGCGGGGCTGGACCATACCAAA
>JBEKJO010000026.1:0-49626 GCA_050011195.1 Verrucomicrobiota bacterium
TCTGGCGGAGAGGGGAATCGGAGGACTTCGGATGCGTCATGGTATGTATGTAATATAACATACCTACCACAGCAAGCAAAAAATGTCTTGGCCCCTTTTCCCGCCGTTACTGAGGGATTACCAGGATTTCGTAGTGCTGTTTGCATTGACGCGCCAGCCGTGTTAATATGATTGCTCTGCATCCATTTTTGGATGTAATACTTGTGAAAAAAACCACGCAAAACATCATCAACAACGTCTGCGCTGTTTGGGCTGCCATGGTGCTTTTCTTTTGCGCCGCGAACACCGCCATGGGGACTGCGGTCCCGGCAACAGTCAGCTTCTCGTTGACCAACGCGGGACTGGTTCTGAACCCCGCGTTCTGCGGTCTTAGCTACGACAAGTCAGAATTGACAGGCAATTTGTTTGTCACCAACGACATCTCAATGATTCAGATGTTCAGCCAAATAGCTCCAGCCGTCTTGCGAGTTGGCGCGGACAGTGTTGACACGACGTGCTGGGGCGGTCTGTCGAACACCACGCCAATTACGCCCAGTCAAGTAGATGCCTTCGCCGCTTTTGTCAATGTCTTGCCGACCAACTGGACCGTGATCTATGGCATCAATATGTCCGTGAACACCCCCACGAATTGCGCCGCCGAAGCAGCCTATGCTGCCAATGCGCTGGGACCCAGACTGCTCGGCTTCGAGATTGGCAATGAAGTCGATGAGTATGTCAACAATGGCATTCGCGCCAACACATATACTTATGCCCAATTCCGCTCGCAATGGCAGGCGCTGGCTGCCGCGATCACCAATACGGTTCCCGGCTGGGCCGTCACCAACGGGGGCAACGGTTGGACGCTCACTGGTCCGGTGTCCGCCTACAACACTGCGGGGTACACGGTTCCATTTGCCAGCGACGAGGCCGGGGTCATTTCGATGGTGACGCAACATTATTATCGCGGGGATGGTGAATTACCAAGCGCAACCATGGCTCTTCTCCTGCAACCAGACACGAGCCTGCCTGGGATTGTGAACACGATAGCCACCGCTGCCACTGCGGCTGGCCTGCCCTTGGGATATCGCACGGACGAATGCAACTCCTATTACGGTGGCGGGTCTGCCAATGTGAGCGATACTTACGGAACGGCCCTGTGGACACTGGACTTCATGTTCACCTCTGCGATCAACGGCTGCCAGGGGGTCAATTTCCATGGCGGCGGTAATACGGCCATATACACCCCTATCCTCGATAGCGGCACAAACGTCATCGAGGCCCGCCCCGTGTTTTATGGGCTCAAGATGTTCTCGCTTCTGCCCCAAGGCCGCGTCCTGCCCGCCGTCGTCTCCCTGGGATCGAATATTAATTTCACGGCCTATGGCGTGCGTGAGTCCAGCGGCGCGACCTGCGCGATATTGAACAATAAGGAAACAAATGATTCTGTCCAAGTGTCCATCAACTTGGGGTCGATAGTCACCGCCGCACAAATGACCGAGTTGACCGGGACGAATCTCGCCAGCACCAATGGCTGCACGGTCGGTGGTGCCACCATCAACCCGGATGGTTCCTGGGCCGGCGGAATCCAGTCAGTGCTCTCCGCAACCAACGGTCAACTGACCATCACGGTCCCACCGATGAGCGCAGTGCTGTTGAACCCGGTGGCCGCCACGGTTTATTGGACCGGCACCAGCTCGACCAATTGGACCGACAGCGGCAACTGGCTGTCAAACACGGTTCCCTCTTCGGCCAGCGACGTGGTTTTCTCGTTTCCTAGCATTGGGAATTTCAGTACCACTTTAGGCCAGAACACCACCGTGAATGCCTTGTCCATGCAAGAGACCGGTCCGATTAGCATTTCCGGCAATTCTCTTACCATCAATTCCGGGGGTATCGACATGTTGTCGGCCTATTACAATGCAACCATCAATTCGGCGTTAGTGCTGGGAGCATCCCAGAACTGGGCCATCGCATCAAATCGTATGCTCACCGTCAGCGGCCCGATGAGCGGAGCAGGCAACTTGACCCTGTGGCAGGGCACGGTGATCTTGACGGGCACGAACAGTTGCACCGGCACCACGACCATCAGCAACGGAACGCTGGAGGTGAATGGCAGCATGTCAAATCCCATCGCAGTGACAGGCGGGACCTTAACCGGCACGGGGGTGTTGACCGGCCCCGTTTCCGTAGGCACGGCAGGCACCATTTCGCCGGGTACCGGTTTCGCGGAGCTTATCGTCAGCAACACGTTGGCCGTGCAATCGGGCGGTTCAATCACCATGGACGTCAGCGCCTCGACGGGAGCATCGGATGAAATCGCAGGCATTTCGCACCTCACTTACGGCGGAACGTTGGTCCTCAACAATCAAGCCGGATCATTTTCCGCGACGAATACCTTCAAGTTGTTCGATGCCTCAAACTACTCTGGTGCCTTCAGTTCGATTTCGCCGGCGATCCCGGGCACGGGCCTGGATTGGAACACGGACACCCTTGCGACAGACGGAACCTTGCGCATTGTCAATGTGGTGATACCCACAACCACCAACGTGGTGGAAAGCCGTTTTGGCAACAGCACATCCGGCAGCGACAATCCTGCTTTTTCCTTTAGCGGCTTCTCCAGCACCATTTCCGCCACCAAAAGCAGCGCCCCCGGATGCTCCTCGCCCGGCAGCAGCCGTTTCTCCAATACCGCCAGCACCTCAACCTCGTTTTCCGTGACGCCAAGCTTGCTGGAAGGCACGACCTATTCCGTCTCGGTAAGTTGGGGTTACAACTCTAGCCCGTATGAGGAAACTCCTTCCATCGTGGTCAGGCCCACGGCCACTGGCGTGTCAAGCAGCACATTTCCCTCCACCACCACCGTGTTTAGCAGTGGTTCCGGGGACGCCATAAACAATACCTGGGAGACCGTCGGAAACATTACTCCAAGCGTGAACAACCCGGTGATCACCTTCACCTATGTCAGCGGGCTGAGTTCCGGTCGATGGTATGCGGACGCGGTCCGGTTCATCTCGCAACCGCCCAACCCAGGTGCGATGACAGTCAGCCAGATCGGTGGAGATATTATATTGGACTGGCAGGGCAACTTCATCCTTCAAAGCGCCACCAATGTTTCAGGCCCTTACGCCGATGTATTGGGTCCCGTCGTAACCGGTCCCTACACGAACACGATGGGCTCAACCCAGCAGTTCTTCCGCCTCCGACAGTGATGTTCCTTGGCGATGTGGCGAGTTCGGCCGCTGTTGACGCTGTTGACGCCCTCATCTCGGCATTGAACTACCTTTCTCATTTCAGGGTTTGGGGGGCAATCGAGTCAATCGGCTCAGACCAGCGGCTTGTGTCGCGCGCGGGCGTTTTCTTGGATTCTGCCGCCTTGACCAAGAGCTGATGGAGTTGGCCCATCATCTTGCCGAGAGGTAGCGTGGGATCGAGATCCCTGGCGGGTAGAAACTCGGCTGTGGGTCGACAAAATCACATAGGCGCTTCTTTGCCGCGCCTCGACGCAGCGACCGGATTCTACCTTGTTTGTCAGCATTCTGACTTGGCACCGAGTTTGGGCGCCAGCCTATGGATGTCGCGCTCCATCGGCGGGGCCGGAGCCTGTCGAGAACAGCGATCATCGCCAGCCGCCCTCCAGGCCCTCACCCTGCAATGCACTGCAGTGTTATCGGATGGGCACTTCTTCACGCCGCTTCCTGCCACTCGTAGCGGTGCTGCAAACCTCCCACCCGCGGAAGGGCTACCACGCGAGCACAGGGCGAAAGCTGCGGCGTGACTACCCGGGGCTCTGGTGCATCTTTGTCCAGGCCCAAATGACCGCGATCCTCGTGATAATAGGTGACGAATTGACTCACCACTCGGTGAAGCTGCGTTGGGTTGAAGACGATGATTTTGTCCAACAACTCTCGGCGCAAGGTTCCCCCGAACCGCTCCACATAGGGATTCTGCCACGGAGACCGCGGAGCCGTCCGCACCGCCTTCACGCCCATGCGCTGGAGAGCCGAGGGCACTCCGTGACCATACTTGCCATCCCGATCCAGAATGGCGTAGCGCGGCGCTGTGTCCAACGGAAAGGCTTCGCGCAGTTGTTGCACGACCCACGGCGCCTCCGGATGGTCGGTTACCGCGAACTGCAAAATTCGCCGTCGTTCGTGGTGCAGGACCACGAACACCCACAAGATACGAAAGGTCACCGTCGGCACGGTAAAGAAGTCCATCCCCAACCATTCTCCCGTGCCATGCGTCGGATGAGTTCTTGAACCTCCCGTGGAATCCGGGGACGACCGGCTCGCTTGCTCCTGGAAATCCAGCGCCAGAACAACCGGAAGCCCTGACGTTGCCAATCAACCACGGTGTCCGGCTGGACAAGGATCAAGGCGTTGGCCCAGTCGCGCCAGACCTGGCGGAGCAACACCCAGAAGGCCCGGTCTGCGGGCCGGAGCGCGGGTCGTGCGCGCTTCTGCTTGAAAACAGCCAGTTGCTGGCGCAGCGCGAGATTCTCAACCATTAACTCCAGCCGGGACCGGAACAATAGTCTGGCAAAAGCAACCGTCACCGTCAAAGCGAGCCGAATCATCCTGCGAGCATTGCCGACGCCCTCCTGAGGGACAAGTCAAACGCCTTCCTTGATGGGCCCCAAAAATTCACGGAATCAGTCACTACCAGATAATGTCGAGGGACAGGGGTACATTGCGGGTGCATGGGGTTTTGGCTCAAGCGGGCCAAAACGAAGAAACCCATTGCAACTAGGCAAATTGCAATGGAAGAATTGGTTGCGGGGGCTGGATTTGAACCAGCGACCTTCAGGTTATGAGCCTGACGAAATGTGAGTACGGAAAAGGGCATATAAGCCATTGAGAAATAACAGCTTAACACGAATCCCTGCCGCAAGATTGCTCGATCCTGTACCCGAATTGTACCCAAGTTTCTGCCGGGCTTACGATAACATGTTGCCAATGGCCCAGTGCGATCATCAAGGTTGTCAGTGTATCTCTTTAGACGCCAATAGGTTTCGGTGATTCCTCCTGTTACGTGGCCAATATATGAGAGCAGCAGCGGCCAACAATTGGTGCCGGTCACATGGAGTTTCTGTTTAGCGAGGTCGCGCGCCGGGCTACTTTCCGTCCAGGCAGCGGCGCACGGTCTCCAGGAGCGCGCGGGTCGAACAGGGCTTCTGGAGGAAACCCGTCTTGCTGCGCTGCAAAAAACTGGTGTCCTTGCCGATCACATCCGCGCTGTAGCCGCTCATCAGGATGACCTTAAGGGTTGGCCTGCTGGCGCGCAATTGCTCGGCCAGGTCACGCCCCGTGACGCCCTCGGGCATGACGATGTCGGTGAGCAGCAACGCAATTTCTTCCGCGCGGCTGCGCCAGAGGTCCCGCGCTTCCCCCGCAGTGGTCGCTTCGTATATCTTGTATCCGTGACTCTCCAGCACGCGCCGGGTGATCATGCGCACCGCGTGCTCATCTTCCACCAGCAGGATCGTTTCCGTGCCGGCGGGAAGGCCGGCTTCGGTCTGGGGCGTCGCCGCGGTTCTGACGGGCGGCGGGATCGCCGGGAGGAAAATCTTGAACGTGGCGCCGGCACCGGGCTGGCTGGAGACCTCAATCCAGCCCTGGTGCTGTTTGACAATGCCATAGACCGTGGCGAGGCCCAGTCCGGTGCCCTTGCCGGGTTCCTTGGTGGTGAAGAAAGGCTCGAAGATGCGGGGCAAGTGTTCCGGTGAGATGCCGGTGCCGGCGTCCTTCACCGTAAGACAGACGAACTGGCCGGCGTGCGCCTCGGGATGAGCCGGGGCGCGCGTCTCGTCAAAGGAGACGGGTTCGGTTGTGATGAGCAGTTGGCCGCCGTGGGGCATGGCGTCGCGGGCGTTGACGGCGAGATTGACGAGGACCTGCTCGATCATGCCGGTGTCGGCCTGGACGAAGGGCAACTCGGCGCTGTAACGGCATTGCAGGTCGATGTGCTCGCCAATAATCCGCCGGAGCATCTTGGTCAGGTCCGCCAGCACGTCATTGAGGACCAGGGGCCGGGATTGCATGACCTGCTTGCGGCTGAAGGCGAGCAACTGCCGGGTCAGGTTGGCGGCGCGTTCTGAGGCGGCGACGACCTGCTTGAGGCCTTCTTTGGTTTGGGCCGTGTGCCGGTCCGCCTCCATCAGGATCAATTCGGCATTCCCCCGGATCACCGCGAGCATGTTGTTGAAGTCGTGCGCCACCCCGCCGGCAAGCTGGCCGACGGCCTCCATCTTTTGCGACTGACGCAACTGTTGCTCAAGCTGCGTGCGCTCGGTGATGTCGCGGACGGTGGCTTGGAGCACCACCTTTTTCCCCTGCTCCATCCGAGTCAGGAGCACGTCGGCGGGGAACTCCTGGCCACCGATCCGCCGGTGCGTCCACTCGAAGAAGTGGCAGCCTTCGCGCACGGCCGTCTCGATCATCTCCTTGGCTTTCTCGGCAGAAGCGCGCCCGTCCGGCTGGCGCTCGGGAGACAGTTCCCATGGCCCGTGAACAATGAATTCCTCCTCGTTCTTCACCCCGAACATCTTCACGGTGGCCGGGTTTCCGGAGGTGAACCTCCAGGAAGGAGCCGCCAGCGTCATGATGGCGTCACGGGAGCCTTCGAAGAGGCCTCGGTATTGCTCCTCGCTTGCCCGCACCGTCGCCTCCGCTTGGGCTTGTTGGATGACTTCAGCCAGGGTGCTGCTCAGTCCATCCAGCAGGGCGTCTTCAGCCGGCAGGATGGGGTGCTTGGCAAAGAGGGCGAGCACCCCCAGCGTCTCGGCGCCGGGAATTCGAAGCTGATAGCCCGCGAAGGAAACCAGTCCCAGCTCGCGCGCCCATTGGTGGTTGTGAATGAGGGGATCGTTCGTCACGTCGTTGGTCAGGAACTTGTGGTCTTCGCCCGACGCGACGCGTCCGATCTTGTAGGCGCCGAACGGGACGCGGCGGTGGGCCTGGCCGTCCAGGTGGGTGTAGCGGCCGGAACTCGCCAGCAAATGCAGACACCGGTCGCGGTCACGGCAGACATGCGGCCCTTCCTTGGCTTCGGCATGGACACAGCCGCGTTTACACAAGTCGCCGGGCCGAATCAGCCAGACGCGACAGAAATCGGCTCCGAAGAGCCGGACAATGCTGTCGGTGACGTGCCTGAGTTTGTCCTCCAGCGGGGCCGGCGCGAGGAGCGACTGATGGAGCAGGTTGACGCTCTGCCGCCACCGGAGGATTCTTTCGCGTTCCTCCTCCGCGCGCTTGCGCTCGGTGATGTCCAGGTTGAGGCCCGCGATGCGCACGGCTCGGCCGGACGGGTCGCGCTCCACCCGGCCCATCCCCACCATCCATCGCACTCCTTTGACCGGGTGCAGAGCGCGGAATTCCTGCTCCCAGGAATCATCGGGTCCGGGTTCGAGCAGCGCCCTGATGCGTGCCTGCAGCCGCTGGCGGTCCTCGGGATGCACGCGCGTCATCCATGCTTCGTGGGAGGCCGGCTCCCCCGGCTCGAACCCATACTGGGCTTGATAACGCTTATCCCACGTCGAGACGTTGCTGGCCACGTCCCACGACCACGTGCCGGCATTGGCCGCCTCCAGCGCCACCTGCAGCCGCCCTTCGCTCTTGCGCAGCTTCTCCTCGGTCCGCTTGCGCTCGGTGATGTCCGAGAAGGCGACCAAGATGAATTTCCTCCCGGCCAGCGTCACCAATGCCGGACTGAGATCGGTGAAGAACAGGGTTCCGTCTTTTCGCCGGAATCGGATATCGTTGCGCGCGCCCGGTTTGCCCTGTGCGATTCTCCCAATCTGTTCGGAAATCAAAGGCAAGTCCTCCGCCGGGTGGAGGTCACTGATATCCAGGCGAGCGAAGTCCTCTTCCGTATAACCCAGCATCTTCGAGCACATGGTGTTGCACGTTTCGAATTTCCTGGTCTCCAAATCCGCAAGGAACATTCCCCCGCTCACGCTGTCGAAGATGGTTCTGAACCGGCTTTCGGATTCTCGCAGCGCCGCCTCGGCTCGTTTGCGCTCGGTAATGTCCAGCACCACAGCGAGACATTCCTGTCCATCGCCGGAGCGGGTGCCCTCGATCCGCACGAAGAGGGGGTGAGGCCCTGCTTGCGACAGCGTCACTTCACAGCACTCCTTGGTCTGGCTCGCAAAGACTCTCTCCAGGAAATCGCTGAAGGCGCGACGGTCGCCCTCGGCCACGAACAGCCCGAAGCGCCGGTTCAGCAGCCGGGAGCGCTCGACGCCGAGCAGCCGCGCCCCGTTCAAGTTCAACTGCCGCATCGCCCCCTCGCGGTCGAGGGTCAGGTAGCCCGTCGGGGCGAAGTCGTAAAGGTTGACGTATCGGGCCATGAGCGCCCCCGCCTGGGCGCGCGCCTGCCGGAGTTCCTCGTTTTGCATCTCCAGTTCGATCTGATGCACTTGCAGTTCGTGGACGAGCCGCTGTTCCGATTGCGGATTGCGGATTGCGGATTGCGGAGTTTGCTCGCGTGGGCTCAGCCGCTCTTCGGCGCGGCGGCGCAACTCGGCGTCACAGCCGCCCGGCGAGACTATGGCCCGGAGGGCGTCTGCGGGCGCCGACATTCGCACCGAACCTTGAGCATCGAGCAGTAAGAGCCGTCTGGCGCGGCGTTCGGCTGGTTGGTGTGTGTTCATACCGGCAAACGGGGCGGAGTGGCCATTGACTGGTTTTCGCCCAGCACCTCGCAAATGGTGTGCACCAGTGCTGCGGCATTGTACGGTTTGGGCAGGAAACCATCGCTGCTGCGGCGCGGAGACTGGCGCAACGCCACGTCCCGCGCGTAACCGGAACTGAAGACGACTTTGAGCCCGGGCTGGTTCTCCCGCAGCCGGGCGGCGAGCGCGCAGCCGTCCATCTCCGGCATCACTACGTCGGTCAGCAACAGGTCAATCCGCCGGGCTGGCTGCGCCGCGGCCACGCGGAGCGCCTCCAGGCCGTCGCCAGCCTCCAGCACGGTGTACCCCAGAACCACCAATTCGTGCATGACGGTGTCGCGCACCGCCGCATCATCTTCCACCAGCAGAATGGTTTCGTGAGCGGAGTGGTCATGAGTCAGGTCACGCAAGGCCCGGCTGGCACGGGATACTTTGGCGGGTGGCGGCGACGGCGTCTGCCCGGCGCGGGCCAGCAACTGTTGGGTCAACTCCGCCGCATGCTGGCCGGCGCGCCGGATTTCCTCCACGTAGCGGCGGCGCGGGTCGCACTCGGACATCACGCCCAACAACAGCTCGCTAAAGCCGTTGATGATCGTGAGGGTGTTGTTTAAACCATGCGCCACCTGCGGGACTGGGACAACGCCGGCTGGCGGTAGGCGTTTCCAGGCCGAAGACAAAGCTAGTGACGAATATGTTTTCATAGTGTGGCGTTACGGGCGGACGTTTCTCAGCGCCAGGGGTGAGTCCGGCCGGCGGGTTTGCAGTCGCACAATTGCAACTACGGGTTTTGAAGGGCGCGCCAACGTGTGGTTAATGCGCACGGGCCGGCGTGGCGGCGAATCGCGGAACCAGATGCTGAGGCGGCGGCGGGCGGGTGGGTTCATTCGTTAAGTCCCCAGTGGCTGTAGGAATCGCCGTACGCGGGAAAGGAAACCTGGGTGTGGGCAGGGTCGCGGCTAGCCCGGTGCAAGGCCTCGGCCACTGTTTCCAACAACTGGTCGGCGCTGAAAGGCTTGGGCAGGGCGATGGCCGGCTGAAGCCGTTGGTTTTGGGCCAACTCCTCGGCGCCAATCCCGCCCGAGGCCACGACGACCGGCAACTCCAATTGCTCGGATCGCAGCTCGCTGACCAGCTCGAGCCCCGACAGTCCAGGCATCTGGTTGTCGGTGATCAACAGGTCATAGCTGCGAGCCTGAAGGGCCTCCCAGGCGGCCTGAGTGCCCTCGACCGCCCCCACCTGGTAGCCGGCGCGAACCAGCACCAGGACGCTGAATTGAAGAATCGTGCAGTCGTCCTCGACCAGGAGGATCCGGTGCGCCAGACGGGCCGGCTTCCGGCTGGGCGCCCCGGCCACCTCGGGGTTCGCAGTTTGCGGTGTGGGCGCGAAGAAACCGAACCCGGCAGCTTCCGCTGCGTTCCGCAGGAACAGAATCCGCGCGGAATCCGAGGTGTCCATAGCGCCCGCCGGGCCGAGCAGCGCCACCAAGGCGCTAGGGGAGCTGGTCCCTGCCTGGAGGCACCCGTGGACCCAGTCCCGGACTGCCGCCGGCAGATCACCCTTGCTGCTGGTTGAAATGATGACCAAGCCGGCTTGGACGGCCTCGGCGGTGGCCGCGGCGCGCCAGTCCGCGTCTTCCAGAAGATCGAACCGCCAGAGCGAGGGATGTAGCGCGATTCTTCCGCCCAACTGGCGCCTTACCCCCTCAAGGGTGTGTATGGCATGTTTGCCAGCGGGAGCGTCGTCGTACACGATGACAACGCCCCAGCTCGCGGCCGCGTCCAGGGGACTGGCAACCTCGTTTGGATCAACGAGAGTCGCTGCCGATGCTTTCGCGGCGCTCATCGTCGTTCCCCCTCCGCGATGAGGGTGCGAATGCGTTCGTGGGCGCCCTCGGCGGCGTTCGCAGGCTGGTTCTGGTTCTTTTTCATAACTTGCTCGATGGATCGCCGGGTGGGTTGAGGGCGTTCTGAATCGCGGCCATCAGTTCGTCGGCTTCAAACGGTTTTCCCAGGAATCCGGCCGCGCCGAGGGCCATCGCCTTGTCCCGCAATCCCGGCTGCCGGCTGGCGGTCAGGAAAATGATGGGCGTGAGCTTGGGCACGAGGTCCTGAATCCTTTCAGCCACCACCAGCCCGCTGCCGGCCGGCAAGCCAATGTCTAGCAACACCAGGTCCGGCTGGTCCTTAATGGCCGAGTCCAAACCGGCCAAAGCGTCGCAGGCCAGTAGAACAACCTGCCCGGCGAGCCAGGCCAGCGCTTCCTCGCCGCTGTGGGCGACCGACACTCCGTCATGGTTTTGCACCAGAATGTCCTCCAGGGATTGCGCCTGGGCGGGGCTGTCTTCGACAAGCATAGACTCAGTGTTCCGGTTCATAAGGAGAACCCTTCGTTCGATGTCGGATCGTCACCCCGTCCCAGGCTGAGGGCGTTTTGGATCGTGGTGAGCAGGTTTTCGGAGTTATAGGGTTTTTCCAAAAATCCGGCAGCGCCGAGGGCCAGCGCTTTCTGCCGCAATCCCAGCTTGCTGTCCGTCAGGAAGATGATCGGCGTCAGTTTGGGAACCACGCTTTGAATCCTTTGAGCCACAACCAGCCCGTTGCCGCCCGACAAATTAATATCTATCAAAATCAAGTCGGCCTGGTGCTTGATGGCCGCCTCCACACCGCTCATCCCATCGGAGGCCTGGAAGACCTCCTGTCCGGCCTTCTGCAATCGCAGGGTCAGGTCCATCGCGATCCTGCGATCATCTTCCACGATCAGAATCTTATTCCGCCCGGTGATACCGACTAGCTCTGGTTGGCTTTTCGGGGCGTTACTGGAGGGAGCCGCCATCTTGAGGTTTGCCAACCGGAGATCAAGAGCATTCTCCGGGGTGGTTGGTGCGGGCATCCTGCTGCTGGGGGCCTTGTTCACCGCCGCAAGGAGGGCGTTTTGGATCGTGGTGAGCAGGTCCTTGGGGTTATAGGGTTTTCCCAGAAATCCGGCAGCGCCGAGGGCCAGCGCTTTCTGCCGCAATCCCGGCTGCTGGCAGGCCGTCAGGAAGATGATCGGCGTCAGTTTGGGAACCACGCTTTGAATCCTTTGAGCCACAATCAGCCCGCTGCCGCCCGGCAAACTAATATCCATCAAAATCAAGTCGGGCTGGTGCTTGGTGGCCGCCTCCACACCGCTCATCGCATCAAAGGCCTGGATGACCTCCTGTCCGGCGTTCTGCAATCGCAGAGCCAGGGCCATCGCGATCCTGCGATCATCCTCCACGATCAAAATCTTATTCCGCCCGGCAATACCGACTAGCTCTGGCTGGCTTTTCGGCGCGTTACTGGAGGAAGCCGCTATCCTGAGGTTTGCCAACCGGAGATCAAGAGCATTCTCCGGGGTGGTTGGCGCGGGCGGCGCGGGTGCAGGGAATTGGGTTTTCGGGTGCTGGGGTGGGTCGGCGGCTGGTGACGGCGCGGCAGCCAAGGCTTCCGCCACCTTTTTCAGCAGTTCACGGGCTTCATACGGCTTCTCAAGGAAGCTGACGTTGCCGGATGTGTCCCTCAACCCTGTATGCCTGCTGGTAATGATTAAAATAATGCGTAACGCTGGAGCATGCTGTTGCAAGCGGCGGATTACGGAAGAACCTCCTCCGCCAGTTATATCGATGTTCAGGATCACGAGGTCAGGTTTGCATTGCATGGTCAGGTTGAGGCCGGTCACCCCATCCGCTGCAGTGAACATCTCATAGCCCGCAAAGTTCAGGGTCTGTTTGACGGTCTGAAGGACATTCTCATCATCATCAACGATAAGTATTCTCTTAACAGTTGGCGTTGAATCCTGTTTCCCGATTCGTTGACCTGCTTCCTGTTCAGAGTCATGCCTGGCTTGGCGGCTGGGTGGATTTGGGTTGCCCCGCGGTTTGATGATTTCATTCTGCAACGGCATGGACAGCGGATTGCCATGGGTATCTGGTTGGCGGACAGGGGTGGTGCTGTCGGCTGTCGCTATCCGCTTGGCTATAGACTTGGGCTTGGGGGATTGTTCCGGCGTGGCTGCCCAGCGCGACCCGCTCTTAGAGGCTTCCTTAACCGCAGCGAGAAGCTCTTCGAACTCATACGGCTTTTCAAAGAAGCTGACGGCGCCGAGTTTTTCCGTCATTTCTCTCAACTGCGGCTGCTTGCTGGCGGTAATGAAAATAACGGGCAGCTCCGGCGCCTGTTCCCGCAGGCGGTAGGCCACGGAAAAGCCCCCGCCGACTGGCATCATAATGTCCAGGATCACGAGGTCCGGTTTGAATTCCCGGGCTAGTTTGAGGCCGACCACCCCGTCCTCCGCACTTCGCACCTCATAGCCCGCGAACTTCAGGCGAATATTGAGACCCTTACAGATTTTCGGGTCATCATCAACGACAAGTATTTTCTTCATCGTTCGAGTGGCAGGCTGGCGCTGACTCCGGGGGGCCGGTTTCGGGCTCAAGTCTGCCAGGGATTCTGGCCGCCGGCTGGCCTGGCTTTCCCAGCGGTCCCGGGATCGGTCGGACTAGGGTGCGGACAGTGGCAAGGATGCTCTCCGACGGGGAAGGTTTGGCCAAGACGGTAAGGGGGCTGATTTTCCGAGCGCGATTGATCAGATCACCCTCCGGATAAGCGGTGTGGATCACCACGGGAATCGCTTTCCACTGCTTGCGGATAAAGCTCAATGTTTCCGTCCCATCCATCTCCGGCATGTCCAAATCCAGGATGACCAGCGCCGGCGGTTGGTGGAGCATCAGCTCCAGCGCTTCCACGCCGTTCGCGGCCACGGTGACTTGATACCCTTGCTTTTCGAGGAGCGCGCGCAGGGCGTCGCGGATCTCGGCCTCATCATCCACGACCAGCACGTTCACGGTGGCGGGCGTTTGGCGCTTCGGGATCGTGAAGGTGAAGGTGCTGCCCTGGTTGAGCTCGCTTTCGGCCCAGATCCGCCCGCCATGCAACTGCACCAATTCCCGGCAGATGGACAAGCCCAAATCCAGGTCACTGCGTGACTCGATCACTGGATCGTCGCGGTGGGCCGGGTGGCGGCGATTGAAGATCAGGCCGAGCTGCTCCTTGGGGATGCCGCACCCGGTATCGCGAACCGCCACCTGGAGGCATTCGGAATCCGCCAGGGCCTCGCCAAGCTGGAGGCAAACTTGACCTCCGGCCGGGGTGGAGTGGATGGCATTGGCGATCAGATTGGAGAGCACGAGCAAGATGGACGGCTGGTCGAAGGAGACGGGCGGCAGGTCTGGCTGACAGTCACAACTCAAGCTCACGCCTTTTCCCCCCGCGGTTGGGGCCAGCGTGGCGACGGTGCGTTCCACGGCCTCCGCCAGCGGCGCTGGCTGGAGGTCCAGACTGAGGGTGCCGGCTTCCAGTCGCGCCTGCAAGAAATCGTCGAACGCCAGCAGGGCCACGCCTCGTTGCGCCACCTCCCCCAGCGCCACCGGTTGGGAGTCCAAGCTTGGTGGAACGCTTTCCAATCGCGCATCCAAGCTGGAGACGAATTCATACACGGACGTGAGCCGCGTTTTCAGTTCGTGGGAAAGCGTATGATAAATCGCCTGAACTCCCTGGTTTCGGCGCTGCAAATCACGGTTGCTTTCCTCGAGAGCGGTCTGCCTGCGCTGCATCCGCGCTTCGGCTCCTTTGCGCTCGGTGATGTCCCGGAGGGTTACCAGGCAGGCCGGGGTGCCCTGCCACACGGTCTGGACCGTCCGGACTTCCACGATCACGCGTTTGCCGGCTGAATTGACGACGTCTCGTTCGATGATTTGGCCTGCGGTAATTGGCCAGCCAAAGGGGGCGCCCAGGAATTGTTCCTGCGGCCTGCCGGAAATGTTTGTGGCGGCGGCATTGGCGAAAACGACCAGCCCCTGGCCGTCCACCACGACCGTTCCATCGAGCGCGCCTTCCAAACTGTTGCGGAAGTTGCGCTCGCTTTGCTGCAGCGCGTCATGGGCCCGCTTGTTCCTGGCGATCTCCGCGACCAGCGCTGCCGTCCACTCCTCGGCCAGGGATTCCAAATGTTCGTTGAACGGTTCCATCTCGGTCTTGCGATTCTCTTCCACGATCAAAATCGTTTCCCCCCCAGTAATCGTGGCCGTGTCCGGCGGGCTGACCGGGGAGTGGGCCGCGGCCGGCGCCAGCTTGTGGAGTGTGGACGGAGATTCGGGAGGCTGCGCCGGAGCCACCGGGGAAGGCGCGTTGGCCATCAAGGCTTCCGTCACCAAAGCCAGCATCGCTTCGAGTTCGTACGGTTTTTCAAGGAAGCCCGCCGCGCCCATTTTTTCGGCCATTTGTCTCAACCCCGCCTCCTTGCTGGCGGTGATGAAGATGACAGGTATCTCTGGAGCTTGCTCGCGCAGGCGGGGGGCCACGGAAAAGCCCCCTCCGACCGGCATCATGATGTCCAGGATAACGAGGTCCGGTTTGCCTTCGATGGCCAATCTAAGGCCGGATACCCCATCCCCTGCGGTCAAAACCTCATAGCCCGCAGAGATCAGGCGAATCTTGAGAACCAGAACGATTTTGGGATCATCATCAATGACGAGGATCTTTGCCATATATCTATTAGTCAACCGGTGGTTGGGGAGCACTCTTCCGTCTAGGAGCGGCTCGTTCGGGTTCCCCCAGGGCCTGGGCAATCATGGCCAGGAGTTCTCCGGATTCGTACGGTTTTTCAAGATAGCCGGCCGCGCCAAGGTCTTTGGCCGCTGCCCGCAGTCCCTCCTTTTTGCTGGCGGTGATGAAAATGACCGGTATCCGGTCCAGGCCGAGTTCCCGGAGCCGCTGGGCAACAGAAAAACCGATCACGGCGGGCATGCACACGTCCAGAAGGATCAGATCTGGCGGGCTGACTACGGCCGCTTGGAGGCCCTGGAAACCATCCGGCGCGCTCGACACTTCATAGCCGGCCGCTTGGAGGCGAACCGTCAAAGCGGTGACAATGTTCGGGTCATCATCCACTACCAGTATCTTCTTCATGACTTGCTCCTTTGTTCAGGCTGTTTGCTTTCCTCCCTCACGGCCCGGACCTGGTCCGGCGGCCTTGGGCCCAGCGGTTCGGAGGTCGAGCCAGGCGGGGCCTTGAGTTCCAGCGCGCTCGCCAACGGGCTGGCGGCGTTTCCTTTACCCCGGCGCGGCTTATGGGAAGCGGCCGCCGCGCGGACAACTTCGAGCAGTCGCTGGGCGGCGTAGGGCTTGGCCAGCACCGTAAAGGGCGACTCTTGCAGCGCGCGCATGATCTGCTCGCTTTCCGGATAACTCGTATGCAGGATGACCGGAATCGCGCCCCAGACCTTCCGGATTTCCTTCAAGGTGTCGGCGCCATCCAGGCCGGGCATCTGCAAATCCATCAGCACCACGTCGGGGAGCTGGCGGTGCATCTGTTCCAGGGCTTCCGTTCCGCTGCTGGCCGAGGTCACGTTAAAATGGTATGGTTCCAATTGAGCGCGAACCAACTCGATGGCTTGCAGATCGTCATCCACGACCAGCACGTTTTGGCTGGCCGGCGTCTGACACTTCGGGATCGTGAAGGTGAAGGTGCTGCCTTGGCCCAGCTCGCTTTCCACGCCGATGCGGCCGCCATGCAACTGCACCAGTTCCTGGCAAATGTATAAACCCAAGCCCAAGCCCCGCGGTGACCCGGCCGACTGGTCATCGCCGTTCACTTGGTAGAGGCGATTAAAGATCAAGTCGAGCTGGTCCCGGGGAATGCCCCGCCCGGTATCGCGCACGGCCACCTGGAGGCATTCGGGCGACGCCGGGGACTGGCGGAGGCTGACGCGGATTTGACCTCCGGCCGGGGTAAACTTGATGGCGTTGGTGGTGAGGTTGGTCAGCACCTGCTGGATGCGCTGCTGGTCGAGGGGGATGGCCGGCAGGTCCGGCTGACAGTCACAGCCCAGGCGGATGTCTTTTCCCGCCGCGGCCGGGGCCAGCATTTCCACCACGCGTTCCACCAGCGGTGCCAACGGCGCCGTTCGGAATTCGAGGCTCATTTTCCCGGTCTCCAGCCGCGTCACGTCCAACAGGTCGTTGATATAGAGCCGCAACTGGTCGCAACTCTCCTTGGCGATGCCCAGGTATTCCGATTGGGTCTCGTTCAGCGGACCCGCCAGGCCGTCCATGACAATGGAAACGAATTCACGCGCGGACGTCAGCGGCGTTTTCAGTTCGTGGGAAAGCGTATGATAGAAAGTTTGAATTTCCTGGCTCCGGCGCTGCAAATCACGGTTGCTTCGTTCCAGTTCGGCCTGCATGCGCTGCATCGCCACTTCGTTTCTTTTTCGCTCCGTGACGTCGCGGCTGACGACCAGCACATTGGTAATTTGGCCGGAACCCTCGCGGATCACACTGCCCTGCGACTCGATGTAATGCACGGATCCGTCGCTCGCGATCAGGCGATAATCCGTGCGCTGGCCAACTCCAGTGCTGACGGTCTGCGCGAAGATCCGGCGGATGCGTTCCTGGTCTGCGGGGTGGATTTGCAGAAAGGAATCAGCGCCGACATCCAAATCCGAACCGGTCAGCAGGCCGCGGTAGCTGGGGCTGTTATAGACGCGCCGCCCCTTGAGGTCCAGGAGGGCGATGAGGTCGGCGACATTCTCCGCGATCTGGCGGAACCGCTCTTCGCTCACGCGCAGTTTGGCTTCGGTTATTCTGCGCTCGGTAAGGTCGCGGATGTTGCACTGCATCACCTTTTTGTGGTCCACCTCATAGACGTGGCTGACGAACTCCACCTCGATCCGCCGCCCGTCGCTGGTTTCCAACGGCATGTTTTCGTAGCGGACGTATCCCTGCTGCTGCAATTCCGCGAAGAGGGCCTGGTTGGCGGCGATGTCCTTGAAGAATCCCAGTTCCCAAACCTTCTTTCCGACGAACTCCTCGCGTGAAAACCCCAGCCTCTCGACCAGGAACGGATTCACATCCATCACCATCCCGGTCTCGGCATCGAGGATCAAAATGCCGTCTCGCGCCGCCTCAAAAAACCGGCGATACCGGATCTCCGAAGCGGCCAGCGCCTTCGCCATCCGATTGTGCGCCGTGTTGTCGCGAATGTTGCACTGTATCATCTTGTGGTGGCTCGCCAGATAGACGTTGCTGACGAACTCCACCTCGACACTCCGCCCGTCGCTGGTTTCCAACGGCATGTTTTCGTAGCGGACGTATTCCTTCTGCTGCAATTCCGCGAAATGGGCCTGGTTGGCGGCGATGTCCTTGAAGAATCCCAGTTCCCAGATCTGCTTGCCGAGGAATGCCTCGCGCGGGAAACCCAACAACTTGGCCAGGAACGGATTCGCATCCTCGACCATCCCCGTCTGGGCATTGAGAATCAAAATGCCGTCTTTGGCCGTCTCGAAGAGCCGGCGATACCGGACCTCCGAAGCGATCAGTGTCTCTTCGCCGCGGCGGCGCAGCTCGGCGGCGTCTTCGGCTCGGGCGATGGGTCCTTCGAGTGTGACGGGGGGGGTAGGGGAACCCATCAGGGCTCCGCTTCTGGTTTCAGGCTTCACAGGAGCACGACCTCGTCCCATTCAAACACCCCTGTTCTCGTGCGGCCAGCCAGCTCCCGGATGGGATGCTCGACCGTGAATAGAATTTCCGGCGCCCCGGTTTCCGGCGCCAACTCCACGACCCTCGCCTCCCCGTCCGGATAATAACCGATGGCCTCCGTCCAAACTGCTCGCCCGAGCAGCCGGTCGCCCGCCACCTCAACCAATTTTCTCGCGTTCATGGCTTCCTCCAGTGCAGTTTTATCAACAGTATGCTCACTGTGTACCGCACACACTCGCAGAACACGGGACAGAGAGCTATAGCCCGAAAGGGTTAGATCAGGCAGATTTTGAGGCTATCTTGGACGGATGGCCTGCTACAGTTTGGCGATGCCTGCCTTGATGGCGTAGTGGACATGTGCCGCTCGATACGGCGATACACGGTGCTCTTCTTGTAGAGGGAAAAATCGTGGCCCGTCTGCGCCCGCAACCGGCTCGCGATCTTCTCGAAGGCGCTATGGCCTTTGTTGTCCTCGGCCAGCCCTGGCTTGGCAATGAGGGGAATAGGCTGGAGATAGGCGATGATCTTGCCCGGAGCGCCTCCACGGGGAGGGGTCCATCAGGGCGGAGGAGTTAGGGGATTGCCGTGCCAGGAGCGGTCCGCACCTTCCAGAACCCGGGCGGCAGTCTCTTGCGCTTGAACGATGTCATTGTTTTCCGCCGCGAGTCGGTAAGGCGGCCACGCTTTAACTCTCAAACGTTCCTCTTCGGAGTAGCAATTGCGCGCGAAAAACTGATCCATTTCAATCTCAAATGTCATTTCTCTCTACCTTTCTTGTTCCTCGGTCTTTCTGATGGGGGTCGGAGAGCCCAAGATAAAAGTTCCGGCACGTTCTTACATCGGCGGGACTTGCCGCCTATCCTCGCGGCGAAGAAACCGGCTGCTCTGACCAACAGCACACTCGCAGAACACGGGACAGAGAGCTATAGCCCGAAAGGGCTAGATCAGGCAGATTTTAAAGCTAGCCGAATTGAGGATTGAGGATTGCTACAGTTTGGCAATCCCCGCCTTAATGGCGTAGTGGACGAGGTCGGCCTGCTTGTGGAGGTTCAGCTTGGCCATCACGCTGTTCCGGTGGGCGTGAATGGTGTTGGCGGACAGGTCCAGCAGGGCGGCGATTTCCTTGCTGCTGAGGCCTTCGGCGATGAGCTGCAGCACTTTCCTTTCCTGCCCGGTGAGCCCAACCGGGGCGGCTCCGCGCTGCCGCGAGCTTCTTCTTCCACTGAACCCGGCCTCCACGACGAAATGGGCAACCGTGGGACAGAGATAATAGCGTCCCGCGTGGACCTCGGTCACGGCCTCGACCACGGTTCGGGTGGCCATCTCCTTGGTCAAATAGCCCCGCGCGCCGGCCGCCAGCGACTCCTCCACCATGGCTTTGGTGCTATGCAGGCTCAGGATGATGACCCTCACGGCCGGGGTCCGCTTGAGCAGTTCTCTGGCGGTTTCGATTCCGTTGAGGTTGGGCATGGTGATATCGAGGATGAATACATCGGCGGGCCTCGTCCGGACCGTCTTGAGCACCTCCATGCCGTCCGAAGCCTCGCCGACGACCACGATCGCCTTTCCGCTCCTTTCGATCGTCAACCGCAGCCCGTCCCGGACCACCGGATGATCATCGGCAATGACGACGCGAATGCTCATCTTTTAGGCTGTAGGTTCAAGGGGATTAGGGTTTTCGCATGGATCGAATCAAGGCGCCCAGAACCTCCTCGGTCTCCACCATTTTTGAGTCACATTCAGGAGCGTCCAGTGGGTCTCCATAGCCTAAACGCTTGGCCAAGCCAAACTGGTAATGCAGTTCCCGTAAGGAACCGAAAGCCGTTTCGAGAAAGCGAAGGTATTCGGCCTGACTTTCGCGCGCACACCCTTCAACGATGTTTGACGGAGCGGAAACTGCCGCTCTGCGCATCTGGGAAGTCAGTCCATAAACCTCTTCCTTGGGAAATCCCTTGGTCGCCCGATAAATCAAGACCGCTACTTCGTCCGCCAGTTCAAACGCTCTAAGCTTCGTATGGTCACGCATAATGTTTTTCCCGCAGCCTACAGCCTAATAGTCTACAGCCTACTTCAGCGGCAGGCGCACGCGCACCGTGGTTCCTTTGCCCCGCCCGGAATCAACCGTGAAGGCGCCCCCGGCGGAAAGCGCCATTTCGCGCATCACGCGCAAGCCCATCTGTGAGGTTATCCGGGCCATTTGTTCGGACGGATCGAATTCCTTTCCGTTGTCATGAATCGTCAGCGTGACTGCCGCTTTCGATGCCCTGAGGTCCACGTCCACTTGCTGTGCGCGACCGTGCGTGATGGCATTCGTCAGCGCCTCCTGCGCCGCCCGGAACAGAATCGTAGCGGGGCCTTCGGGCACTCGCCTTCGCCCCAAAGTCTCCTTGAAATGAATCCGGGTGCCCCCGTGCTTTGGCGCCGCCGAGAAGTATTGTCGCAAGGCGCCGCACAGTCCGATGGCATCGAGTTCGGGGGGCCGCAGTTGGACCGCCACCCCCTTCAGGCGGGCCACCGACTCGTCAAACAGCTTGCGCGTCCGCCTTATCAGCTCGAGCGCTTCCCCAGGTTTCCCGGAGCGGATATGCTCTTCGGTCAGGTCAAGATGGGCTGAAATCCCCACCGCCAGTGAACCCACATCGTGGTGCAAGACGGACGCCACCTTTTTCTTCTCTTCCTCGCGCGCGGCGATGATTTCTTGAGAGAACATCCGCACGCTCTTCTCCGCCCGCTTGCGTTCGGTGATGTCCAGCACTACCGCGCGACATTCCTGCCGATCTTGGAAGCGCGTGCCCTCGATCCGCACCAGGAGGGGCTGAGGCCCTGCTTGCGGCAGGGTCACTTCGCAGCCTTCCTTGGCCTCACTCGCAAAGACTTTCTGCAGGAAATCGCTGAAGGCGCGACGGTCGCCCTCGGCCACGAACAGACCGAAGCGCCGCTTGAGCAACCGGGCGCGCTCGAGGCCGAGCAGCCGCGCCCCGGTCAAGTTCAACTGCCGGATCGCCCCCTCGCGGTCGAGGGTCAGGTAGGCCGTCGGGGCAAAGTCGTAGAGGTCGGTGTATTGGGCCAAAAGCGCGTCCGCCTGGGCGCGGGCTTGCTGGAGTTGCCCGGCCAGCAGCGCCTCCACCTGGGCGCGCGCCTGCCGGAGTTCCTCGTTTTGCATCTCCAGTTCGATCTGGTGCACTTGCAGTTCGTGGACGAGCCGCGCGGTATCTTCCGCCGTCCTCTGGTCTCCGGCTTCCGAGCTCTGACTCTTCCGCTGCTCGCTCAGCCGCTCTTCGGCGCGGCGGCGCAGCGCGGCGGCGTCCGTGGGCTGGTCCTGGTTCTTTTTCATGGCTGGGTCTTCATTCTGCATTCTTTCCGGGCGGTGCGCTCGAGGACGCGCTGCTCCAGCCCCGGATAGAGCTTGTGCAAGCACTCGGGACAAATACCGTGGGTAAAGGTGGCCTCGGAATGGCTCTCAACATACGACTCGACTTGCTTCCAATAACCCTGGTCATCCCGGACTTTTTTGCAGTTGGCACAAATCGGCAGCAGGCCGCTCAACAGTTTCACCCGGGCCAGGGCCGCTTGCAGTTCCTGAACCAATCGCTCCCGCTCCGCCTCGGCCCGGTGGTGGCGGGTGACATCCAGCACGGCGGCGCGGCACTCCCGCCGGCCCTCGGAAACCACAGCTTCGACGTGAACAAACAGCGGCGCTGTTTCCGCTCGCAGGAGGGCCACCTCGCAGCCTTCCCGGTCCTTTCCCGCAAACGTCTTTTCGAGGAAGGCATTGAAGGCGGGCCGATCCGCCTCGGAAAGCAGAAAGCCAAAGCGCCGGTTCAGGAGCTGGGCGCGCTCGAGGCCGAGGAGGCGGGCGCCGGTGAGATTGACGGCGAGGATGGTTCCGTCGCGAGCGAGGTTGAAGTAGCCTGTCGGGGCAAAGTCGTAGAGGTCGGTGTATTGGGCCAGGAGCGCGTCCACCTTGGCGCGCGCCCGCTGGAGTTCCTCGTTCTGCATCTCCAGCTCGATCTGGTGGACCTCCAGTTCGTGGACGAGCCGCGCCGTTTCCAATTTGGTCCTCTGCCCTCGGCCTTTTGGCCTCTGGTGCTTGAGCCGCTGTTCGGCGCGGCGGCGCAACTCGGCGGCGTTCAAAGGCTGGTTCGGGTTCTTTTTCATGGCTTGGTCTTCATAGTTCAAATGCAGGATGAAGAATTCTCCTTGGTGGGTTGCGGCGCATCCGGACACTGCCCCGGCGCGCCGGCTTCCAGCCCGCTTTCCGCCCGCAAGGCCCCCTCGGCTTGCTCCAGCTTCCGGTCCTGGTCCGCGATGTGTTGTTCCAGGCCGGCCTGCGTTGCCCGCAGCTTCTCCTCCAGGGTCTTGGAAGCTGTGATGTCCACAAAGGTGATCACCACGCCGTCAATCATGTTTTCCAGGGTGTGGTAGGGCATGATGCGCACGAGGAACCAGCGCCCGTCGCGCGCGGCGGCCGGTTGCTCGTGAAGGGTTAGCGTCCGCAGCACCTCGCGGGCGTCGTCGGCCAGTTCCGGGTAGGCCAGGTCCGAGGTGATATCGGTGATGGGCCGGCCCACATCGCCCGGGATGAGCTTGAAAACCCGGTTCGCCCCGGTCGTGAACAGCCGCACGCGGAGCGCGGGGTCCAGGAAGAGGGTGGCGAGCTCCGTGCTGGCGAGCAGGTTTTTCATGTCGTTGTTGAGCCGGGACAAGTCTTCCACCTTGTATTGCAGTTCGGTGTTGAGGGTCTGCAACTCCTCGTTCATGGACTGCATCTCTTCCTGGGAGGTGGTCAGTTCCTCGTTGGTGGACTGGAGTTCTTCGTTGGTGGACTGCAATTCCTCATTGGCGGCTTTGAGTTCTTCCTGCGAGGTCTGCATCTCTTCACGGATGGTCTGCAACTCCTGGCGGGCTTGCGCGAGGTCCCGCTCGAGTGCCGCCACCCGGGCGCTGCCGGCGGGATGGCCTTTAGCTTTGGCCGGCCCTTTGGTTTCCGGGGGCGTGGCCACCTCGGTAAAGACGATCATCACCAGCCCCCGGAGCGCCTCCGGCTCGGCGATGGCCTGAACGGTGAGGTCCACGGTCTGCACGCCGCCATTGGTCCCGACCTTCACGTTCTTGCGGATGACCGCGTCTTTGAGCCGGAGCGCCTTCCGGAAGGCCTCGGTCAGTTCGTAGCGCAGGCCCTCGCGGGCCATGGCGAAGAGGTTCAAATTGGTCTTGCCGGCCGCCAGCTCCAGGTATTTGCCCGTCCGCCCGCTGGTGAACAGGATGTCGCCCTTGTCGTTGACCAGCACGGCGGCCGGGGAATACCGCTGCAAGAGCAGTTGCTCCGCCTGCGACTGGAGGTTGGCCGGCGGTTTCAACGCCTTCGGCGGCGGCACCCCCGTCCGGGCGGGCTTGAACGAGGCGGGGAATTCGACCGGCTCAGCCCGCGGGCCGGCTTCGAGCCGCCGGTAAAGTCGCGCCTGGCCGCCCGGCGGCGCGAAGAGGTTGGTAAACTCGCCGATGGTCTCGGCATTTCCCAGGAGCAGAAAGCCGCCGGGATTCAGGCTGTAGTGAAAGAGCGGCAGGAGTTTTTTCTGCAACTCCGGCGTCAGGTAGATGAGCAGGTTGCGGCAGCTCACCAGGTCGAGCTTGGTGAAGGGCGGGTTCATGATGACGTTCTGCGGCGCAAAGATCACCATCTCCCGGATGGACTTGCCGACTTGGTAGTTGTGGTCCAACTGGACGAAGAACCGGTTCAGCCGCTCCGGCGACACATCCGCGGCAATGTTGGCCGGGAACACACCCGCGCGGGCTTTCTCGATGGCGTCCCGGTCCAGGTCGGTCGCGAAGATCTGGAGCGTGCGGTTTCTGGCGGGCTTGAGTTGCTCGACCACCTCGCGGAACACGATGGCCAGGGAATAGGCTTCCTCCCCGGTCGCGCAGCCGGGTATCCAGACCCGCAGCGCCTGACTGGGCGGGCGGTCTTTGAGCAGCGCCGGGATGACTTGGGTTTTCAACTCTTCCCACGCCGCCGGGTCGCGGAAAAAGCTCGTGACGCCGATCAAGAGTTCCTTGAACAGCAGCTCCAACTCCTGGGGATTCTCCTGTAGAAACCGGACGTAGGTGGCGATCTGGCCAATCTGGTGGATGCCCATGCGCCGCTCGATCCGGCGATACACGGTGCTCTTCTTGTAGAGGGAGAAATCGTGGCTCGTCTGCGACCGCAACAGGATCACGATTTTCTCGAAGGCGCTATGGCCGTTATCCTCCTCGACCAGCCCGGGCCTGACGATGAGGGGCACGTGCTGGAGATAGGCGATGATCTTGCCGGGCAACGCCTCCACCGGAGCGACCACGTCCGCCAACCCGGCGTCAACGGCGCTGCGGGGCATGCCGTTGAACTTGGCCGAGGCCGGGTCCTGCACGAAGACCACGCCCGCCTTCCCCTTGATGGCCTTGAGACCCAGCGTGCCGTCGGTGCCCATGCCCGAAAGAATGACGCCGATACTGCGCTCTTCCGAATCATCGGCCAGGGAGCGAAAGAAGAAATCAATCGGCAGGCGCAGCCCGCGGGGCGCCACCGGATCGAGCAGGTGCAGGACCCCGTGCAAGATGGACATGTCCTTGTTCGGCGGAATCACATAGACGCGGCCCGGCTGGACGCGGGTGCGGTCCTTGACCTGGGTGACCTTCATGGCGGTGGCGCGCTGGAGCAGCTCCGCCATGACGCCCTTGTGCGTCGGGTCCATGTGCTGGACGATGACAAAGGCCATGCCGCTGCCCATCGGCACGTTCTGCAGGAACAGCTCCAGGGCTTCCAGTCCTCCGGCGGACGCGCCGAGGCCGACGATGGGGAATGGGCTGCGGCCCGCGCGGCGCGCGTCCTCCGCCGTGGGCGGCGTTTGGGGGGAGAGCGCGGCGGGTTTCCGGAGTCCGCGTTGGCTTTGCTTTTTCATGGTCCGGTTTTCTTCCATCAGTCATCGGTCGTCAGTTATCAGTTGCCGCCGCCGTCACAACGAGCGCCAGAGCCAGTAATCCGGTCGGAAAACGCGGAGCGGCGCTTTGTTCATCTGCGTTCGTGCGTTTGGATGCGCCTGCCATGGTAATCGGTCTTTTCCAGCTTGGAATAAGCTGCGACGATTGCGCACAATCTCGCGGCTCGCCCCAGAGAACGCAATACAGTGAATCCTGTATGTTCTGGCTGGAATGCAGCATTAAATCGACACCTCTCAGTGCCAAAGTAGATACGGAAGCGGGAGTGCGAGTCTTTCAGGAATGTTCCAGAATCTGATCGATGAGCTGTTTTGCGGACTACGCGAGCGTTCACCGGGTTGCGCTCGATGTAACGGCGGGTACCGTCGCATGGGCCTCATCGCGCATGAAGGTGTCCCAATAGTCTTCAGCCCAGAGCTGGCCGATGCGACCCAGAATCCGGTTCGCCTCCTTGGCGGCATAGGATTTCCAACTGTGGAGCACTTTCCTCAGAGGCTCGTCCTTCTGTGTGAACAAGACCTGGACATGGTTCGGCATCACTACCCAAGCCTGCAACCAGTTCCTGAAGACCGGGATTGCAAGGGACCACGCCACGCGGACGGCGGCTCGACTGGGAGTCTTCAGGTCGGTCCATGCCGCGGACCATGACCAACAGTGTCAGGAAAGGCGAGGCTGGAAAGGCGCGCGCCGCGTCGGCGGCAGCGGACACTACGGTGCCGCGATGCTTTCGCGGATGGCGTAGCGGACCAGTTCGCTGGCCGAGTGAATGTCCAGTTTGCGCATGAGGTTGGCGCGGTGCGTGTCCACCGTCTTGACGCTGATGCCCAGCGCGTCCGCCACTTGCTTCGAACTGCGGCCCTCCGCGATGAGCTGCACGATCTCGCGCTCGCGCGGCGTGAGCGGGTCGCCCGCCGGCTTCTCCTCTCCGGCGGACTCCGCCGGATGCAGGGGACCGTCCGGCGCCAGGTGCGACAGTTTGGCGGTGACGAACGGCCGATGCTGGCTGAGGTGTTCCACCGCCGTCACGAGGGTCGTGCCGGCGTCGCTCTTGAGCACGAAGCCGTGTGCCCCGGCGGCCAGGACCGCGCGGGCGAGCTGCTCGGACTCGTGCATGGTGAGAATCAGCACCTCCGTCTGTGGCCGGGCCGCGCGCACCTGGCGCGTGACCTCCAGGCCGTTCAGCTCCGGCATAACGAAGTCGAGCAGGAGCACGTCGGGCTTCAACTCCCGGGTCTTCGCCACCGCCTCGCGTCCGTTCCCGGCCTCGCCGCACACGACCCAGCCGGGCTGCTCCTCCAGCACCTTCCGCAGCCCTTCGCGAACCATCGGGTGGTCGTCAGCAATGAGAATCCTGGTCATGCGCGGCAAGTCTCCTGATTTCGCGGCACGGTGGCAATGACCAAGGTGCCGTGGCCGTCGGACTGAATCTCCAGCCGTCCGCCCAACTGCTGCATCCGTTCCCTCATGCCGAAGATGCCCATCCCGAGGGGGGCGATGCCGGACACTGCCCCCGGAGCGCGGGCTTCCAGCCCGCTTTGGATGTCGCTTAACCGCTCTCGTGCATCTGTGAACATTGGACGTCCAAAGCGGGCTGGAAGCCCGCGCTCCGGGGCCATCCCGCGCCCTTTGTCCCGCACTTCCAGCCGGATGTCGTCCGCCGTTTGCGCGACGCGGATCGAGGCCGTCTTGCTGCCGGAGTGGCGTTGGATATTGGCCAGGGCTTCCTGCAAAACGCGGAACAAGGCCAGCTCGGTCTCGCGCGGCAAGCGGACCAGGTCCGGCGGCAATTCCAGGTCCACGCGCAGGCCGGTCCGATGCGCGAAACCATCCGCATGGTCCCGCACCGCTCCGGCCAGGCCCAGTTCGTCCAGGATCGGCGGATGCAGCAGGTAGGAAGAGGTTCGGACTTCGTTCGCGCACTGGTCCGCCAGTGCCTGGCTATCGGCCAGCAACTGGTTCGAGCGGGGATTGAGAGCCGTCGCGGAGCTCTGCAACAAACCCAGGTTGAGGGACAGGGCCGCCAGGCCCTGGGCGACGGTGTCGTGAAGGTCCCGCGCCAGGCGGCGGCGTTCCTCGTCCTGCATTTGCAGGAACCTGCCGGAGAGCTGACGCAGGGCCTCCTCCGCGCGCTTGCGCTCGGTGATGTCGCGGATCACCATACTTGTGCGGACCTCTCCCTCCTGATCGCGGAAAACCGCTGAGGAGAGTTCGGCGAGGAACTTCGAGCCGTCGCGGCGGAGCAACGTCAGTTCGCCGTGGAACCGGCCCGTGCGCTCGCGCTCATCCAGGGCCGCCCGCAAACGGGGATCCGAGCCATCCACAACCCCGCTCCGGCCAGCCCGCGCTAATTCCTCTTCCGAACACCCGAACATCTGGCAGGCGGCGTCGTTGGCGGCAAGAATCCGGCCATCGGGGGCTGTCAGCAGCACCGCGTCCAGGCTGGTGGCAAAGAGCAGGCGATACCGTTCTTCGCTTCGGCACAGGTTTTCCATGGCGCGCTGGCGCTTAGTAATGTCTTCGAGGCACAGGAGCAGGTTGGATTGCCCCGTGAGCTGGATGGGGGCGACGGAGGCCAGGAACACCGAGTCTCGCGGCTGGCCGTGGCACAGGGCCGTGGTTCGGTACTCGATCGCGCGGTGGCTGCGGCCCGTGGCCAGCGCGTCCACCATGGCCAGACGCATCGCACAGGTTTCGCAACGCGGACCGTGGCCGCAGCCGCGCGGATCGTCGAGGGCGCGGAGGCAGCCGATGACGCCGCAGGCGCGCTCCAGTCTGAGTTCCTCCGCTGGCCGGCCCACGAACTCGGCAAAGGCGCGGTTGGCGTAGAGCACCTGCCGGGAGGAATCGAGGACGCACATCATGGCAGGCGCGTTGTCATAAACCGTCTTCAGTTCGGTCTGGCTCCGGTGCAACGCCTCTTCCGCCTGCTTGCGCTCGGTGATGTCCCTGACGACTGCTACCCCGATTCGGTGTCCCTCGTGTGCGGTCTTTCGAGCTCGAACCTCTATCGGGAACCTGCTCCCATCTTTCTTCAGCCCGACGACCTCGTAAGGTCCCAGGCTGCCCGTGGCAATCTGCTGCCTCACGATGTCCCTGGATTCAGGTGCCAGAGTTAGCGGGATCATCTGCTTCCCCAACAGTTCGTCCGGTTGATACCCGAACATCTCGCAGAACTGATCGTTCGCGCTGAGGAGCACGCCTTCATCGTGGATGACTATGCCCTCGAACGCTGCTTCAGAGAGACGACGAAGGCGTTCCTCGCTTTCGCGCAGCGCCTCCTCGGCCCGCTGGCGCGCCCGCGGGTGGAGATCGTCCGCCCGGCCTGAACGAGTTTCTTTTTCAGCCATGGCCTTATTGCTGCAGCTTGTTTTCCGCTCCGTGATGTCCACCCAGGTGATCACCACAGCCGGTTCTCATATCGCCCGTCCAGAACGCCCGGCGGGCACGCGGAAGTTTAAGGCGAAGGGGATTCGTGCGTCCAGCTTAAGTGGAGCAAGGGGGCCATCATCAATTCAGGGCCATTGACAAAGTTGTCCACACCCTCCACTGGCGTGCGGGCCTCCGGAGGTGAAGTCACCCCGCGCCAGGGTCTAACTCTCCGCCAATTCCGGATAGAGCTTGCGGGCGCACTCCGGGCAGATCCCGTGGCTGAATTTCGCGCCCGAGTGCTTCGCGACGTAAATCTCGACCTGGCTCCAGTAGCCTCTGTCGTCGCGGATCTTCTTGCACCCGGCGCAAATAGGGATCAGGCCGCTCAAGGTCTTGATGTTGGCCAGCGCTTCCTGCAGCTCGCCGATCAGCCGGTTGCGCTCCAGCGCGGCGAGTTTCCGCTCGATCGCATAGCGCAGCGTGCGGCACACCAGGAGACTGCTCACCTTGCCTTTGACCAGGTAATCCTCCGCGCCGGCCTGGACGAGTTCGAGGCCCAACTCCTCGTCCTCGCGACTCGTGAACACGACCACCGGCAAATTGGGGAACCGCTGATGGAGGCTCCTGAACGTCTCCGCCCCGGAACTGTCGGGCAGCCCCAGGTCCAGCAACACCACGTCCGCCCCGCCGGCGGCCAGCCGCTCGAGGCCCGCGGCCAGGCTGCCCGCCCCACTCAACTCGAAGCGCTGGCTGCCCGCGACGGCGAGCAGGTTCTCAATCGCCTGAAGCTGGATCGGGTCATCGTCAATGAGCAGGGCTTTGATGGGCCGGGCATTCATGTTGTTTTGCCGCATTCGAGAGGCGCGGCTGCGCGATCCGCCGAGGCGCGACTGGTGGAGGCGGGGGTCGGCTCCGGCCTGGCCTGAACCAGGAAGGTCAGCGCCTTGACCGCCACTTCGCTCAACGGAAAGGGTTTGGCGATCAAGTCATTGCCTCCGCTCAAGGTCGCCCGGGCGCGCGCCTCGAAGTCCGACAGCGCGGTGACATAGACGACTGGCGTCGTGTCGTTCGTCGGCAGGGCGCGCAGGCGCTTGCACACTTCAAAGCCATCCATCCCTGGCATTTCGGCATCCAGGAAGATCAGGTCGAAGCGGTTCAAGGCCAGCACGCGCAGCGCCAGCTCGGGATCATCGAGGCTGACCGCCTTCAGATTGGCCTTGGCCAGGGCCGTGCCGAGCGTGTGCAGGGCCAGCGGCTCGTCATCCACCGCCAGAACCAGGGTGGATTGGGACACCTCATCCTGCGCCGGATGCCGGGCCTCTGCAAAAAGAGTCTTCAAGCAATCCACGGCGCGGGCGAGGGTGTGGAGGATGGAGGGCGTCAGCTTCTTGGGTTGTTCCTGAAGCTCCCGGAGCAGGACCTCCAGGGCGCTGGCCAGATGAGCGATGCGGACAAAGCCAGTGACACGGGCCTGTCCGGCCAACGAATGAACCAGCCGATACAGCTCCTCCAAAGCGGCGGACTGAACGGCGGAGCTGCCGTTCTTGATCAGCGCGTGCAGTTGGGTGCGCAACTCCGCCTGGGTTTGCGACGAGCGTTCCAGGAATGCGCGGCGGATTTCCGGCAGCGTCATGCCCGGGGCGGACGCGGGCGGGGAACACACCGCCGCGCTGACGGCTGGCCCCGAGGACGGCGCGGCGGCGGCAGGACGCGCGGATGCGCCCAGCAACGCCTCAGCCCGCTCCAGCATCAGCTTGGGGGAACACTCGCGTTTGGAGATCACTTCGCTGGCGCCAGCTTGCCTGGCTTCCCGCACCAGCGCCAGGTCGCAACAACTGGAAAGGACGAGGATCGGCAGAGACTTCAGCCCGGGGCTGGCGCGGATTTGCTTGATGATTTCCACCCCGTTCATCTTGGGCATCATCAGGTCCACCTGCACCAGGTCGGCTCCGAAATCGCCGATGCGCTTCAACCCCGCCTCGCCATTGTAGGCGGTGGCCACCGCGTAGCCGGCCTCCTTGAATGTGTTCTCGTAAATGCCGGCGACAAAGAAGTCGTCTTCGATGATAAGGATTCTTTTCATGGCTCGCCTTTGCGTGAAACGTCCCGCGCTCCCGCGAAGTGGGCCGCCAGCCAGAGCCGGATGGCCTCCAATTCCCGGCTGACCCCTGCAAATAACTCGTCGGCAGCGGACAGGTCGCCCTGTTTGGCCTGGAGTTCCAGTTGCCGCAGCCGGGGCAACATCAGCATCATGCCGCAGGTGGCGCTGGCCCCCGACCAGCGATGGGCCAAAAGGTGCGTCTCTTTCGCCGACCCCGCTTTGATCGCCGCATCCAGGCTTTGGCGCGTTTGATCGGCCTGCGCCAGATAGAGATCAACCAGTTCACGCATCTTCCTGGGATCGTCGTTGCCAATCTCCCTCAGGCGTTCGAGGTCCACCAAAGGTTCTTCGCGCTCGGCGCCGGGCGGGGCCGCCTGGCCCGGCATAATGCGGCGGGCGGGGGTTGCGGATGCTGCCTTCGCCTGGGAGTCGGCCGGAGCTGCCCCGCTGTGGCCATTGCCCCCGAGACACCCGCAATGTTCCAAGGCCATTCGCAGTTCGGCCTCCCGCACCGGCTTGCTCAGGTAGTCATTCATGCCGGCGGCCAGGCACTCCTCCCGGTCCTCCTGCATGGCATGGGCCGTCATGGCGATGATATGCACCGGCTGGCGCCCCGTCTGCTCCTCGTGCCGGCGGATTTCCCGCGTAGCGTCGTAACCGTCCATCTCCGGCATTTGACAATCCATCAGGATGACCTCGTAGGGAATCCGCTGGAACGCTTCCAACACCTCGAGACCGTTGGCGGCAACGTCGGCGGTGTGGCCCAGTTTGCTCAACTGGCCCATCGCCACCTGCTGGTTGATGGAGCTGTCTTCGGCGAGAAGAATTCTCAACTTCCGGATCGGACCTGCCGCTGCCGTTGAGGAAGTAATGCGGCGGACGCCCTTGGATGGAGCATGGCCTGTGACGCTGGCCAGACAATCGAACAGCAGCGATTGCTTCACCGGCTTGGTCAGACACGCGGCAATGCCCGCGGCGGTCAATTCCGCCGGGGCCAGCTTCTGCCCGAGCGACGTGAGCATGACCAGCCGGGTGCCGGCCAGCGCCGGATCAGCCTGGATGGCCCGCGCCAGCGACATCCCGTCCATCTCCGGCATTTGCATGTCCAGGATCACCAGTTCGAAGGGATCGAGGACCGCCGCCCGCAACATCTGCAAGGCCTCGGCGGCGCTGCTGGCGCTGCCGTTTCTCATTTTCCACGTGTGGGTTTGGCGCTCCAGAATCTCGCGGTTGGTGGCGTTGTCATCCACGATCAACACCCGCAGGTTGGCGAGGTCCAGGTTCTCCCGGACGACGGGCTCGGCGCCGGCGGGTTGCTTTTCCAATTGCGCGGTGAACCAAAACGTCGAACCTTTGCCCGGCGTGCTTTCCACGCCAATCTGGCCGCCCATCATCTCCGTCAGCTTCTTGCAGATTACCAGCCCAAGGCCCGTCCCGCCGTACTTGCGGGTCGTGGTGCTGTCGGCCTGGCTGAAAGCCTGGAAGATTCGCGCCTGGCCTTCCGGCGAGATGCCCACCCCCGTGTCTTTGACTTCAAACCGCAGCGTGGCCTGCGTGGCGCTTTCGCCGGTTTTGGCCACGCGCACGATGACTTCGCCGCGCTCGGTGAACTTGATGGCGTTGCCGATCAGGTTGAGCAGGATTTGGCGCAACCGGCCGGGATCGCCGCGCAGCCGGACCGGCACATCCGCGGGCACCAATCCGGCCAGCTCCAGGTGTTTCGCGCCCGCCCGCTCCGCCGCCAGGTCCAAGGTGCTTTCAATGGCTTCCTGCAAGTCAAAGTCCAGGATTTCAAAGGCCAGCTTGCCCGCCTCGATCTTGGAGAAGTCCAGGATGTCATTGACGACCGCGAGCAGGGATTCCGCGCTGTTGCTGATGATGGTCGCAAAGTGCTGCTGCTGCGGAGTCAGCTCGGTGTCCAGCAGCAGATTCGTCATGCCGATGATGCCGTTCATGGGAGTGCGGATTTCGTGGCTCATGCGGGCAAGGAACTCGCTCTTGGCGCCGCTGGCCAACTCGGCCCGGACCGCCAGCCGGTTGGCGCGGACGGTGGCGGCTTCGAGGTGGCGGTTGGCCTCGAGGAGTTGCGCCGCCGCCACCGTGCGCGCGGTGATGTCGCGCACCACCGCCTGAACCACTGGCCGCCCATCCAGTTGCATGGCGCTGAGCAACACCTCGGCAGGAAACGTCGTGCCCGTGTCAACCCTCCGATGCACCCATTCGAAGAAGAGGCTGCCCTTTTCCATCGCCGTCGCGATCCGCTGGTTGGCCAGCGTCAGGGAATCCGTGCCGTCCGGCTGCACCGGCGGCGACACCTCGGCAGGGTGTTTCGTGCAGAACTCCTCCCGGGTCGCGCAGCCAAACACCGCCAGGGCAGCCCGGTTGCAGTCGAAAAAGCCCTTCTGGTCCGCCAGCATCACCGCGTCACCGGTCGAATCATAGAGCGTGCGGAACTTCGTCTCCGAGCGGCGCAGCGCCTCCTCGGTCCGCTTGCGCTCGGTGATGTCCATATACATTCCGAGTATGCCGCAGACCTCCCCATTGGGACCGCGCAGAGGTGTCTTGCTCGAAAGCAGCGTGATGGTGTTCCCTTCAGGGGTCGTCTGGGGTTCTTCGATGAGCAACTTGGGGCAGCCGCTCTCGAGGACCTGGCGGTCATCGGCGCGATACAATTCCGCCTGCTCACGCCACCCCATCTGGAAATCATCTTTCCCGATGAGGTCCTTCGGCTCGGCAAATCCCGCGTCGCGCGCCAAGACCGCGTTGCAGCCCAGGTAAACGAGATTCTTGTCTTTCCAGAATACCCGGACGGGCATTGCGTTGAGGATTCCTTCGATGAGCTGCTGTGAGGCGCGCAACGCCTCTTCCGCCCGCTTGCGCTCGGTGATGTCGCGAAAGAAGCCAACCAGACATTGCCTGCCGTCAATGGTAACCTTGGTTGCGTTGACGTTCGCGTAAACAAGGGTTCCGTCCTTTCTGAGGCAGGGAAGGTCCGTGGCGAGCGCTTTCTCTCCCCGTGCCATGGCTTCGAACTCGGCCACGACGTGCGGCAAAGCGTCCTTCGGGTGAATGTCCGAAACGCCCACGGTTCTCAATTCCTCGGCGGCATATCCGAGCATTCGACACACAGTCGGGTTCGCGTACTTGAAAACCTTGGTTTCAAGGTCCGCAATCAGGATGCCATCAACGCTGCTTTCAAAAAGCGTGCGGTATTTGATCTCAGAATTCCGCAGCGCCTCCTCCACGCGCTTGCGCTCGGTGATGTCTTCCTTGGCCGCCAGGAAATGGGTAATCCGCCCCGTTTCATCCACAACAGGAGAGAGGGAGGCGGACTCCCAGTAAAGCTCGCCGGTTTTCTTCTTGTTGTGGAACTCGCCCCGCCATTCGCGGCCAGCGAGGATCGTTTCCCAAAGCTGGCGATAGGTTGCCGGCGGCGTCTCGCCCGACTTGAGGACGCGCGGATTCTGGCCGCGCACCTCATCGAGCGTATAGCCGGTGAGCGCGCAGAACTTCGGGTTCACATACTCGATGCGGCCTTGGAGGTCAGTGATGACGATCGAAACGGGGCTTTGCTCCATCGCGTGCGACAGCTTGCGCAATTGTTCCTCCGTCCACTTGCGTTCGGCCAGTTCCGCTTTCAACCAGCCCGCCTCGCGCCGCCGCCAGAGCGCCCAGAGGGCCAGCCCCGTCAGCGAGATGAGGCAGGCGATTGTCAGCAGGACCAGGCGGCTGCGCGCGCGCCAGGGAGCAAAGATTTCCTCCTGGTCCACCTTTGCCACCAGGAACCACGAGGTTTCCGGCACCCGCCGGCTGACGGCCAGGACCGGTTCTCCGCGATAGTCTATTCCCTCAACGTTTCCCTCGCGCCCAAGGACAGCCAGGACCGCCGTGGAGTTTGTCAGGGTGAGCGGCAGGCGGAGCGCCAGGGCGGTGCCCCGGCGATGCCGCAATTCATTCAGATACAATATCGTGTCCCCTTCGCGCCGGACCAGCAACGTCTCCGCCGTGCGGCTGGGCGTCGGCCAGCTTTGAATCAGGGGATAAAGGAATTGCTCCGGGTCCACTTCCAGGTCAAGGACTCCGATCGGTTGACCTCCGGAACTGCCAGATTTCGCAGCCCCGGTTTGACTCCCGGCGAACGAGGAGTGGAGCGGAACCGCGATGTCGAAATGGATATAGCCAGTCCCCCGGCTGCGGTGCAGGTCGGAAATCACCACCAGGTTGGAACGGATGGCCTCCGCCGCAAAGGCCGCCCCAACGGGGCCGAAATAGGTCTGGTCTGCCGGTGACGTCAGCCGCACCTTGAGTTGCGGGTCCAGGAGCAAAACCCGCACGCTCTGGTTGTCAACCCGGGTGTAATCGAGCCAGGTCAATAGTGGGCCTCGGGATTCGCTGCCCGACCGTTCTGCCAGAAGCCTCTCCACCTCTTGACCCAGGAAGGGGTCCCGCATGATGGCCCGGGCGTCTCCCAGGCGCTCGTCGCGCCACTCCACGATCTGCCGCACCTTCAAGTCCGCGATGGCGGTTAATTGGTCCTGGACGCTTCGTCGGAAGTGCTCGCGCTGCCGCCCGAGGTAGAACAAGCCCAGCAGAACGAAGCTGGCGGCCAGGAGCGCGAAAGCCCCGGCGAACCCCCATTTAACCCGGCGGGCCGGCTGCAGTGTGGTCGCGGCGCCAGGTGTGGTTTTGAGTTTCATGGTCTTAGGCTGGTTCCGGGCGCGGTTTTGCCCCAGGCACGCCGAGTGGCGGCCGGCTCCGGCCATCCTCAAATGCGCCCGACGGGACCGACCCACGGGCGGTGGTTTGCGTGCGCTGACTCATATCAATGCGTCTTTCAGCTTGCGAGCAAGCAGCTTACGAACTTGCTGGCACCGTGCGCGAAGCCCATGCATTCAGCGTCCTGAAATTTGCAGCGAACGCAGGCCGGTGGATGTCTGAGGAGGACGGGTTGCTCTTCTCCAACAGGCTGGGCAGAGGGCAGGCACACATGGAGCGACCGGGCGTCAATTCTAAAGAGTGGCCAGGGGCTTGTCGGTACTCGCGGCGGTTATATGAGAGGGGTGTTGATGCTGCGGCGGCCCGAGTGCGAGTTCGGATTTGCGGCTGGGCACCGGATGCCGGCGCCGTCTCGCCGGAAATGCTTGGCAGCGGGCGCGCTTGAGTCCATTTTCGGGCCAGAGTGAATGCCGGGCGTGATAGCGTAACGGGCAAGATCCTCGTCATTGACGACGAGGATGACTTTCGCCAGGTCGTCATCAAATCCCTGTCCAAGCAGGGCTTTGAGGTGGTGGCGGCCTCGGAGGGGAAGGCGGGCGTGGGCTTGGCGGCCGAGACGCTGCCGGACCTGATTGTGTGCGATCTGGTCATGCCCGGCATGGACGGCTACGAGGTACTGGCGACGCTGCGCACGGACGAGCGGCTGGCGGACATCCCAATCATCTTTCTCACCGGCCAATCGGAACCGCACGAAGTGCGCCAGGGGATGAGCCTCGGGGCGGACGATTACCTCACCAAGCCGGTCAATCTGGAGGACCTGCTGGCCGCCGTCAACGTGAGGCTCAGCCGACGCCAGGCCCAACGCCAAAGACAACAGAAGCAGATCGAGCGCGCGATGCAGAATCTCGGGCAGCTCAAGCACGACCAGCAAAACCCGCTGCTGGGTTCCTTCCTCGTCAAAACTGCGACGGAGAAGCGGCTCGTCAAGGTGGGTGAGATCAACAGGATTATCGCCTACGGCGAATACTCGTGGGTTTATTGGAATAAGAGCCCGAAAGGCGCCCTGCTCCGAAAGTCTCTGAAACAGTGGCAATCGGAACTTCCGGGCGGGCAATTCATCCGGGTTCACCGTCGCGCAATTGTGAACCTGGCCTGGATGGAACGGATTGAAAAGCTCCCCGGCAGCCGGATGCAAATCCATCTGCGCGACACGCCGGAGCCAATCCTAGTCAGCCTGCGTCTGGCCCCGGTTCTCAACCGCAAGCTCAAGGCTCTTCGCGGCTGAGTGGTTCCAGGCGTAAGCTTCAGTTCCAAACCGCGCCGATTGGGTTGGGGAAGCGGTTCCACCACCGGTGCACGGCATATCTTCCAACTCAGAAGTGAGACAGCCCCGCCCACTTTCTCTGGTTCCCTGGATCAAAAAGGACGCCCGTAACGCGCTTACTGCAAGTATCGGGGCGCTCCCTGCTTCACACTGGCCCTTGCGCACGGTTTGTGCGATTGCATTCCTGTGAAGATTAACCTATCGCTGGTTGGCCGAAAGGGGAGGCGGCAGACCAGCGCGTTCGACGGATTGTTTGAGACGGTCTTATGAGAACGGCTGCCTTAACGGGTTTTGCGCTGATCAGCCTGGTGCTGGCCAGCGCGGCGGCGCCGCCCCTGAGCGGATGGCGCCGCCTGCTGCCGACCGTGGCCGGTGATCTGGCCATCACCAAAGAGCGGGCGGAACGCGGCGACGCAAAGGCACAAGTTGGGCTGGCGGATGACTTAGCCGCCAACGGATTAGCGGCCCAGGCGGTTGAATGGTATCGGAAGGCGGCGGAACAGGGGAACCTGGAAGCCAAGTACCGGTTGGGCGAAATCCTGATCAGCGGCGTGAATTCGCTCCCGGACCCGAACCAGTGCGTGAAGCCCAACCCCACGGAAGGCGTTCGCTGGACCTTTGAGGCCGCCACCAATTTCCATGCCGGGGCTTGCCGGGACATGTCCTACGTTCTGGAAAATGGGGTCGGTCTGGACCGGAATCTGGTCGAGTCCTACGCCTGGCTGGAAGTGTTTGCCCGCAGCAATTTATCCGACGCGCGCGCTGCCATGGACCGCCTGGCGTTGCGGATGGACCTGGCGGAAATTCGGGAGTCCCATGTCCTCGCCGGACGCTTCTTCAGCCGCCAATGGCCGCACCTCGTCACCCGGAAATTCACGGAGGCGGAGTTAGCCCTGAAACTCAACGGCATTACCGTCGGACCGGTTTCGCTCGCGATCATCAACGGCCAGACCCTTGAGAAAGGCGACTCGGTCGTGATGCCCGTGAAGGACGGGACCGCGCGCGTCACCTGTGTCAGCATTACCCAGGACTGCGTTTCGGTGGCCGTCGAAGGCGAAGACGAGCCTCGCGTATTGCGCTTGAGATGAAGCCGGTGAACATGAAGTCGAATTCCAGTCCCAGCCTGACGACGCTGACGCGCGTGGTGCTCCTGATCGCGCTGTACTTTCTCGGGGGGTTGCTCGGCAAACAGGCGTCCTTCCTCTCCGGCAGCATCGCGCTGGTATGGCCGCCGGCGGGGATTGCGCTGGCGGCGATTCTGTTGTTCGGTTACCGGTTCTGGCCGGGCGTGGCCCTGGGCGCGGTGCTGTTTTCCTTCATGAACGGCTTGCCGTTGGGCTTTTTTACGCTCGGCACCGCGCTGGGCAACACTATGGGCGCCATCGTTTGCGCGTTCCTGCTCAGACGCTTCATCGCGTTCGACAATGCCCTGGAGCGCATACGGGACGTGGCCGGATACATCGGGTTGGCCTGTTTTCTGGGTACGACCGTCAACGCGGCTTTTAACGTCGTAAGCCTCGTTTATGCCGGCACGGCAACGTGGTCAGGTTTCTTCCCCACGATTCTGGAATGGTGGGTGCCCAATGCGCTGGCGGGTCTGGTCGTCGCGCCCTTCCTGATCACCTGGGCGACGCCCTCCACCCTCCGCTGGCATCCGCGGCTGGTGGTGGAAGCGGCCGTTTGCGGCACGGGTCTGGTGGCCGGCACCCTGATTTCCTTCCATTCCTGGTTTGTCTATGGGATTCAGAACTACCCGCTGGCTTATCTGCCCTTCCCTTTCCTGGTTTGGGGCGCTTTGCGGTTTGGGCAGCGCGGGGCAACCACCGGCACGCTGCTTGTATCGGCGCTGGCGATCCACTCGCTCTTGAGCGGGCGCGGGCCTTTCCTGGCCACCAGCGAGCGGGAAAGCCTGATGCTGATCGGAAGTTATATCGGCATCCTGGCGATCACGAACATGCTGCTGGCGGCGGCGGCGGCCGAGCGCCGGCAGGCCGAACGGGCCATGGCCGAGAGCGAGAAGCGCTTGCGCGCGGTTGTGGAAGACCAAACGGATTTGATTTGCCGGTTCAAGCCCGACGGCACCCTCACCTTCGTCAACAGAGCCTACTGCAGCTTCCACGGCAAACCCAAGGAAGAACTGCTCGGCACGAATTTCCTGCATACCCTGCCGGTGGAAGATCTCGCGATCCCCTTGAGTTGGTTCGAGGCCCTGCCCCCGGAGCAGCCCGTGGTCTCGTTCGACCATCGGGTCGTCGGGCTCGACGGTCTGATGGTGTGGCAACAATACACCGTCCGCCGCCTCTTTCGGGAAGGGGGCCAGACGCTGGAGTTCCAGGCCGTCGTCCAGGACATCACTCATCGCAAACGGACCGAGCAGGCCCTGCGCGCCAGCGAGCGGAAATTCCGGTCGCTCGTGGCCAACATCCCGGACATCGTCTGGACGGCGGACGCGAACCGGAAGCTGCTTTACGTGAGTGATAGCGTGGAGAAGATACTCGGCTACACCGCGGACGAACTGGTCCGGGGCGGGGGAACGCTGTGGCTGGACCGCATCCATCCCAACGACTTTCCCCAAGTCCAGCTCGCCTACCAAATGCTGTTCGCCAAAGAGGAAGCGTTCGACGTGGAATATCGAATTCGTCGGCGCGACGGCCAGTGGATTTGGTTGCATAATCGCGCGCCCTCCACCCATGTGCGGGACGGCGCCCTGTGCGCCGACGGCCTGTTGTCCGAAATCACGCAGCGCAAGCGGGTGGAAGAGGCGCTGCAGCAGGCTAAAGACGCGGCGGAGGCCGCCAACCGCGCCAAGAGCCAGTTCCTTGCCAACATGAGCCACGAGTTACGCACCCCGCTCAATGCCATTATCGGCTTCTCGGAGATTCTCGGCGACAGGACCTTTGGCGACTTGAACGACCGGCAGTTCAAGTACGCCAACAACATCCTCAACAGCGGCCGCCACCTGCTGCAATTGATAAACGACATCCTCGACCTCTCCAAAGTCGAAGCCGGAAGGCTGGACCTGACCCGCAGCTCGTTCAGCGTGGCCCGGGCGCTGGACAACGCGCAGGCGATCGTCAAGACGCTCGCTTACAAGAAGGGCATCGCCCTCCACTTCGATGTGGCGGCGGCCCCTCCCGAGCTGTTCGCCGACGAGGCGAAGTTCAAACAAATGATGTACAACCTCCTCAGCAACGCCATTAAGTTCACCCCGGACGGCGGGCGAGTTACAGTGACAGCGATGCGCGGGAACCACCCGAACGGGCACGGGGCGCCCGCGTCGCAGTCCCCGCTCTCAGGCGAATGTCTAAAAGTGAGCGTGGCCGATACCGGCATCGGCATCCACCCGCAAGACCATGAACGCATTTTCGCCGAGTTCGAGCAGGTGGACTCCTCCTACGGCCGCCGCCAGCAAGGCACGGGATTGGGACTGGCTTTGACCAAGCGGCTCATCGAGTTGCATGGGGGGCGAATCTGGGTGGAAAGCGAAGGCATCGAAGGCAAGGGCAGCCGTTTCACTTTCCTGCTCCCGCTGCGCGAACCCGAACCGAAACCCGCCCCAGCGCACGACCCGGCCGAGCGGCGCGGAGATGCCCTTCTCCGGCCATCGGTCCTGCTTGTGGCCGAGGATGACCAACGGCAGCACTTGGCGGGCGGCTATCTGACCGGCGTGGGCTATGGCGTTGCGGTCGTCTCCAGAATCCAAGACCTGGGTGCGACGCTCAAGAACAACCGCCCTTACGCGATAGTCATTGACGACAAGATCACCCGCCAGCAGACCGAGCACGAGCTGCGCGACTTGCGCGCCCGGATTCCAGCCGGCATACCCACCGTCGTTCTCTCCCTCGACATTGAAGGGAAGTCCAACTTCAGCCCGTTCGCGGGGGAACGAATGCCTGGAGCTTTAACCAGACCCCGGCTCATTGACGCGATCCGCCGAACCAGCGCCTCCTCGGGCAAAGAGGTCAAGACCGTCTTGATTATCGAAGACGAACCCGCCTTGCTGGAACTGCTTGCCAAGACGCTCGTCTTCAAGGGCTTCCAGGTGCTTCCCGCCCCCAACGGCCTCAGCGGGATCGAATTCGCCATCGGCTCCCATCCGGACGTGATCATCCTTGACCTGACCATGCCCGACTGCAGCGGGATTCAAGTCGTCGAGAACCTCCGCGCCCGCCCCGAAACCAAAAGCATCCCCATTCTCATCCATACCGGCACGGCGTTGAGCGAGCCGGAGCGGCAACATTTGGCCGCTCATGTCCAGTCCATTACTTCCAAGTCCGAGCCGGCAAGTCTGCTCACCAAGCTCGAACACCTGGACGAGGCGCCCGCGGAGGCGGTGCGCCAGGAGTGAACCCGTGAAAAAGAGAATCCTGGTGGTTGAGGACAACCTGTTGAACCTGGAGCTGGTCACTGACCTCCTCGAAGCAGACGACTTTGTCGTTTGCCACGCCCACACCGCCGAAGAAGGCTTGCGCGCCGCTCGCCTGCTGTCACCGGACCTCATTCTCATGGACCTCAGTCTGCCGGGTCTGGACGGATTGGCCGCCACGAAAGTCCTCAGGGCCGATCCTGCCACCCGTCACCTCACCATCATCGCTCTCACCGCCCACGCGATGAAGGGCGACGACGCCCTCGCCCTGCGCGCGGGCTGCGACGGCTACTTGGCCAAGCCCATTGATACCAGAACCTTCGCCGCAAAAGTGGCCGCTTTCATCGGCGCCGGCCACTCGCGCCTCACCGAACCGCACGCCGCCTGCCAATATGCAAACTGAAACCCTGATTCATAATAAATCCTCCTCCGCCCGCGCTCTGGGCTGTCGCGGACTCGTGCTGATCGTGGACGACGAGGAAGTAAATCGCACGCTGCTGCGTGATCCGCTGGAAACGCACGGCTATGAAATTGTCGAAGCCGGGAACGGCGCGCAGGCCCTGCAGAAAGTCGAACAGCGGCCTCCCGACGTCATCCTGCTCGACGTGATGATGCCCCGCATGGACGGCTTCGAAGTCTGCCGGCGGCTGAAAAAAGATGTCCGCACGGCCCCCATCCCGGTCCTCATCATCACCGCGCTCTCCGAGCGCATGGAGCGCATGATGGGCATCGCGGCCGGCGCCAGCGATTTCCTCACCAAACCGGTCGACTTGCAGGAACTCATCCTGCGCGTCAACCACGCCGTCCATGCCAAACACCTCTTCGACCAGCTCCAGGCCGAACAGGCTAGGGCCGAACACCTGCTCCTCAACATTCTCCCCCGCCCCATCGCCGAGCGGATGAAACAGGGCGAAGTCAACATCGCCGACCATCACCCCGACGTAACCGTCCTGGTGGCCGATCTGGTCGGATTCACCACCCTTGCTGCCCACATCGGCCCGGACCAGGTTGTCTATCTGCTCAACGAGATCTTCTCGGGCTTCGACTTGCTCGCCGAAAAGCATGGCCTGGAGAAAATCAAGACCATCGGCGACGCTTATATGGTCGCCGGCGGCATTCCGTTGCCGCACCCCGACCATGCCGAGGCCACTGCGGAACTCGCACTCGACCTGATGGCAGAGATCGACAAGTTCAACCGCGCTTACAACACCTCCATCCACCTCCGCGTTGGCATCAGCACCGGCTCCGTCGTCGCAGGCGTCATCGGGCGCTGGAAATTCACCTACGACCTTTGGGGCGACACCGTCAACCTCGCCTGCCGCCTCGAGTCCCTCGGCCAGGCCGGCACCATCCAGGTCTCCGACCCGACCTATGAACGGCTGAAAGACAAATACCGTTTCGACGGCAGCCGCAGCCTCGACATCAAAGGGCACGGGACCGAGCTGGTGCATGTCCTCTGCGGCCGGGAGGAGCCTCCGCCGGCGCCGTCAGCGCAAAGGCGAACTCCCAAGGGGAGCGGTGCACTGGAGCCGTTTGGCAGCCAGTTGCTGCGGCGATCATCAGCGACGTCGAAATGGTGCCAATACAATCCGTCAACGAGGCGTATGAGCGGTTGCTGAAGAACGATGTCCGCTATCGCTTCGTGATCGAAATGGCCTCGCTGAAATAGGCGGGTCGCTTCGAGCAGGTGTCAGTCCTGACACTTGACTGGCGCAAAGAAAGATGGAGACAGGCGCGACGGCTGGATGCATGCGCGGCACGTCGGGGACTGCATTGCGACCGGAGCCAGGGAAGGGAAATCCTGGTTCAAGCTGCCGCCTGACGAGCGTAGCGGTGGTGGAGTCCGCAACCAAGGGCAGTTCAATGATTCTGTCCTGGCCGGGCGGTTCGACAGCACGCGGTTGCGGGCAGTCCTGTTCCAGAGACCTGTGGGTACGATGGCGATGATCGAAGTGCGGAGCACAATACCCCACAAAACGAGGTGCGGGAAGTTCGCTATCGCTGGCACGCCCTCTATGGTCAACAGGTTGTTGTCCGAGCGCGACGCAGCCGCGGCGACAGCGAGGTCTGCGAGTGTTATCTTGCGGGCAGTACCGCGGGGCCTTCTGGTCGCAGGTGAACCACAAGGACTGGACGGCGCTGGCATTCATGCAGTCGGCGGACGGCGGCTTGGGCCTCGATGTGGCGCGGGACAACGCAACCTTGGAGGCGATGAAGACCGCCTTGGTGAAGCTGGCAGAGACGGACATCGAAGACCTGACGGGGCACCGGCTCGAAGCCTCAGACTTTCACGCCCTGCTGTCGCCCGATCCGGTGCGCGAGATTCTGGGCTGGATGAACGATCCTAAGGCAGCCCAAGGCAAAATGAACGCCCAGCGGTGGGAAGCCTTCTGTCACTCGTGTAAAGACAAGTTTGGGTTCCATTCGGCCAAAGACGGGCCGTTGCGAGCGGCGGAGCTGATGGGCGGTCGTCAAGACACTTGGCAGCAGGTGTGGGATCGGTTCTGCGAGGCACCGAAACGCTACCCGAACCTGCCGACCTGGCTGAGGAAGGCCAAGCCGCAGGAAAACGACGATTTGTTCCTGAAGGATAGCGACGAGGTCTGGCCGCAGACCAACGAGGTTCAGGAGACCGCTCTTAGAAACGCGCTCAAGGCTTGCGACGGCAAACCGGCCCAGTGGGCCATCGAGCGGGTCGGCGGCCGAGGTGATTGCGTCACTGGTCGTGATGGCGTTCATCATCGGCGGATACCTTTACTTCCGGAGTTAGTGAATCATTTATGCTCTGCGCTTCCGGAACTGGACGGCAAAGGAGGACAAACTGGTTGGCACTGGCCGCGACGCCAAAGTCGCGGCTGGCCGAACAGACCGGCTGGCGTGTCCAGCCCGAGTTGCTCGCTGCCGTCAAGCAGGCGGTTTAGGATTACCATGCCGAACGCGCGCCCCTCTATCCCCTGCCCGAAATCCAGCGACTCGGCTACCTGGACGAGGAAGACACCATCGAGTGCAAGCAAGACCTCGCCGACCCGACCGGACGGGTGGTCTTCCGCAAGGGCCGGCGCTATCCGCTGCGCACCCAGACCGTCAACATCACCCGCCAGGTCGAGCGCCCCAACGCCTTTACGGGCGAACCCGAAGACCTGGAGTATTCCGGTCAGGAACTGGCCTTCTTCATTGGCGACCGACTCGATGAGGACGGCGATCCCGGCAACGAGTTCAGCTTCATGGACGCCAAACTCCGGGATGATCCCAATACGGAGATTCCCAATGCCAAACGGGTCAAGGACAACGAGCAACGCGGTGCGGCGGTGGACTTCACGTTGCAGGAACTTTGTGCTCACTTCCTCATCCCCGACGTGCCCGACGTGGCGACCGTCAACCCAGCCGGCTATGAGTATTACTTGAGCGAACTTGGCGTGTTGGAGGCTTTGACCGCGGGCTGGATACTGGCTGAAACTTGCTGATCAGCCGGACCGCAAATTCTCCTTTGATCCGGTCGCCGTTATTCAGGACCACCTGAGCTAGCGGACATTGAGAAAGGATGTGCATCATCACACCGTCTTTCGCCAAGCAGGAGCGGAAGTGGGCGTCGGCGTTGGCGTCCACTCGCATTCCCGAACCATCGGGAGCCGCCAGCGATGCCTCGTAAATATTGAATTTGATCGACCGAAAATCAGCCGTGCCGAGTTCGGTCTGGTCCCGTGACCACGGCCAGGCAGGTTTCACATTCGCAGGCTCCTCCGGTCATTTTGTATCCCGCCGGGCCTTTGCGGTGCCCTCGGTCCGGCTGATGGAGTCCTTAGGGAAGCTCCCCCATTCGGACCAGCGCCGCCATTTGACTTCATCGTACTTGGCGGCAAGGAGAGCCTTGACTCCTATCTCCCGTGAGTCAAGTCTGTCGCCAGTATAAGTATAGTCATAGCTAATCTTTCCCGCGCCGTCTTTGTCTATAAGCCAGCGGACCGCTCCAGCGAAGTGCTTGTAGCGGTCCTTCACGGTCATCTCCAATCCCTGGCCGATCTCAGCCACTGTCACGCTCTCGACAACGCGCGTCTTGGCGTCGGGGAATTCGACGTAGGGCGGTTTTTTCGGGTCTAAGTCGCCGAAGTCGTGCCGGGTTATATGCAGGGAGGGGAACGTTACCATCGGCGCCTTATGCCTGGGGTTTGCCGCATCGAAATCGCCCGTGGTCCGATCAAGCACCAGCGAGAATCCCCGGCCCCGGATGGTGATGAGCTTGCCATTATCATTCCACTCGGGCGCGCCCGTCTGAGCTTGGGGCAAAGGAGCCGGCTTCCGGTGGCCGAGCGAGAGCGCGGCATTGACAATCTCGCCGCGGCCATTCATGGCTCGCACGACGAGCGTGGCGCCCTCGGGCGTTCCCTTTCGGATCGGAATCTCAATCTCTCCCTTCGATGCCGGGGGAATGCTAAGGCGCGTCTTGCCCTTTGCGCCGTTCATCTCCCAGATAAAGTCGAGCTGACTTAGTCCAATGGGAAACCCCCCGGCTTTGCCGGGGAGACTCCCAAAGTTTGACAGTTCCGGGAATATTTGGAATGGCACCGATGCAGCGTAATAGAGCCGTAACTCGCAGATATTTGACACCGTAACTCGCAGATATTTGACAAGGGGTACTCGGTGGAAGCGAACCCGGGCCGGTGCTGCTACTTCGTGGACAGGACGAAACGGAATCGACCTGGGTGGGAGGTGCGGATTGCGAGGGAAGTTCACGAGATGCCCGAGATTGACGAGGAACGTTCGAGAAGCGGAGCAGGGCGGCTCTGCCGCCTCCCAGCTTTCAAGCCTCCGGCTTTGCCGGAGGTCGCTGACTCATTTCGCAGGTGCCCATCAATTGGATCACCCTGATGTCATCGGGTCGCAGCCAAGTGGTGGATTGCGGTGATTTTGGGCGGATTGAATTTGTGCATACCGCACAGTTGCCCGGGGACCTGGCCGAGGAACTGACCTACGACCCGGAACGCCGTCTCTGGCGGGCTTCGGCACGGCTGGCGTTCCGCGACATGAGCGCCACGCGCCGCACTCAAGACCTGGTTAACCCGGAGGTAGCCCGTGAGCTTGTTTGATCGCCTGGTGTGGCAGGCCATGCAGGCCAAGCCGGAACTCACCGCAGTCAAGGCGGTGGTGGAGAAGGAATTGTTGCATCACGATATTCTGCGGGAGATGAGCGCCGCGGGATTGCTGGCGGGGCTGACGTTCATCGGCGGCATGCGCAGATCCAGCGCCGCCGCCAAACACACTTCCGTGCGCTGCAGTTTGCCCCTGGCCTGGAGTCGGATGTCTCGTTTCCTGGCCAACGCTTTTCGCTCTCGGATTTGAAGCGACTTACCCACAACTAATTTTCCTATTCTTTGTGCACTTTATTGAGGCATGAAACAAGGGGACGTTTACCCACCATTATTATAATTCAACCCCTTTTGTTTTGCACTGCCGGCTTTATTCAGTTTTAACCGGGGTTTTGGTGCAATTTCCCATCTTCAGCAAGCCGGGCGCTCCATAGTGTACTTGGCATGAACTCGCACGGCGGGCTTCGGTCAGCGCGCATTCGAGTGGAGTCAAACGCCGTAAAAGATGAACAGAAACTCAGCATGAATACGATTAGCAGCGGAAACCGAGAACCAGTCGGCTCCTTCCGATCCTTCTGGAACGCGATCGCAACAATGGACGTGGAAAACATGGGTGTCCGCACCGTCTTGGCGGCGCTTTTGAAGTTGGCTCGTTCGAAGGGCAAGGCGAAGGGGCTTGGCCTGGAGAGCACACTCCAATGCTACAACGGCCTGGAGGCTATTCACCAGCAGGCCAAAGCGCGTGATCCAGTGGCGTTCGCCGAACTGCTGGCGCTGGCGACAATCGCCAATGCCATGCTGGCCGAGGTCGCGGCTGAGCACAGGGATTTGGCCAAGCCGTTCGCGCGCGCGAGTGTGGCATGGCCGATCCTACAGCCGTACTACCGTTCAGGCAAAGGGGACTCCCCGCAAGAACGACTCGAAGAGCTGGAGTTCGGAGCAACCGCCAAAGCCGCCAGGCTGCGGGGCTTCACTAACCGCTTTGCACTGGCAGCCGTCGTGTTGCATATCTTCAGTGCCCTGAAGGCAGTCCTCGCGGGTGACGCTCAGCGCCTCAAGAGCAGCAGCGGAAATGGCCACCAGGCGAATACAGAGTGGGATAAATCCGCGTGCCGTACGCTGGACGCGGCCGTGCCAAAACTGAGTGACCTCCCTTTTGAGGAGGTTCAGAATCTGCGGCGAACGCGCGGGAGCCGAGTCAAACAGATGGGAAAGGACCCCGAGGTTTCAGGTGATGTTCGCGCCGAGATCAAGGGATGGTTTCTCCGGTTGAGCGGTTTGGTGCAAGGTTGGCTCAACATCGGCGCGCTGCCGCCCGGGTCTAACAGCTCGCGATAATCTTTCCTCAAAATCCCCCGTCGTCAGCCGGGTGACAACCACTAAGGTTTTCGTTTCGCTTGGAGTGATATCCAGATAACGCGGGCGCTGGCTCGCCCCACAGGTCCGCCGGGTGGCGCCGCCCGCATCTGCGGATTACGCCGGCAATGTGGCCGAAAGCTTGGTCGGATCGCCAGGCGGCCGGTTGAGCCCGACCTCCGGAGAAATAGTGAATTTCTTACACTATGTACGATTCGCAACATACGATCTCGAACATGGTGGTGTCTAACTTGCTTGTATTAAGCGTGTTTTGCAAAGCAAACATCCTCCACAATCCCTGAATTTTATCGGTGTTAGCAAAGCGGGGAAACCGACCCTCGCCTTCGTCTGTTTGAATGTGATTTGCGCTGACCCATCGGCTCGACACACGAATTTGAAAATCCACTGTTGCACGTTTATACAAATTCCTTGTATATTCGTGCAATGCGTAGCCAGGCCAAAACTGTTTCCGACGCGCTCTTCAAGATGGCCGAAGGGCAGCAGGGCTATTTTACTGCCAAGCATGCAGCCGAAGTCGGCTACCAGCTTGGCAGCCAAGCGCATCACGTCAAATCAGGGAATTGGGTGCGTGTCGAACGGGGCATCTACCGGCTGGCGCGCTTCCCTCAATCGGCTGAAGAGCAACTGGTCATCTATGCTCTCTGGTCACGCAACCGGGCGGGCGAACCGGAAGGCGTCTATTCCCATCAAACCGCACTCAGCATCCATGAGCTCTCGGATGTGAACCCGGCCAAACTCCACATGACCGTTCCGGCCGCTTTTCGACGAAGGGCAAAACCCCCGAAGATACTGGTGCTGCACCGTGCAAGTCTTGACGAGAAGGATATCGAGCAACGGCAAGGTTTCGCGGTGACTCGTCCTCTTCGTGCCATAGTTGATGTGGCGAGCGCTGAATCCGCCTCACGTGACATCATTGAGCAAGCACTAACCCAAGGGCGGCAACGCGGACTGATTACAGTTCGACAAATGTCCGAACTGAATCGCCACGGACACTTCCCGAAGTGGTTTGACGAATTGCTCGTGGAGAACAAACAATGAAGCCTCCACGAAAATACGCCTCGGCGGCTGCATTTCGCGTTGCGCTGGAAGACCGCCTGAAACGGATAGCGCGAGACGAAAGCCTCGACCTCCAGCGCGTGCGCCGACAGGCGGCATTCGACCGTTTGCTCTGCCGCCTTTTCGCCAGACCTGATGCCCCATGGCTGCTGAAAGGCGGCTACGCAATGGAACTGCGCCTGAAGATGGCACGAACCACGCGCGACATTGATCTGGCGTTAAAACAACTTCCCGTGCCGTCGGCCGACTGGGATGCCAACGCGGTAACCGTTCTGGAAACATTGCGCGACGCGGGCCAACTGGATCTGGAGGATTTCTTCACCTTTGTTCTCGGGGATGCGACGCAGGACTTGGACGCCGCGCCATACGGCGGCGCGCGATTTCCAGTAGACGCGCGTCTGGCGGGGCGAACGTTCGTGAAGTTCCATCTTGATGTGAGCACGGGTGATGTTCTACGCGAGCCTTATGAATTGCTTTCGGGCCGGGACTGGCTTGGGTTTGCGGGCATTGCCAGCGCAAACTTCCCAGCAGTTTCACCGGAAGAACAATTTGCGGAAAAGTTGCACGCCTACACCTTGCCGAGAGTGGGTCGGGAAAACACTCGTGTGAAGGACTTGGTGGACTTGGCTCTTCTGATTGAACGAACCAGACTGGATGCCGCCCGTCTCCCAAAGGCAATCCGCGAAACCTTTCAACGTCGAAAAACCCACATAATCCCGGCTGCCCTCGCTTCACCGCCTGTCTCGTGGTCCACGCCGTTTGCGGAGATGGCGAGGGAATGCGGCATCGCGGTGGACATGGAGAGGCATTTTAGTCTGGTCGAGCAATTCGTCAGCGGGCTCAGTTTGTGATTCAGACATCATAAATCGGCCCTATCCCCCGGCGGACATTTGTTTGTCGAGCCCGACGAACAGGCTGAACCAAAACTTAGTCCAATGGGAAACCCCCCGGCTTTGCCGGGGAGACTCCCAAAGTTTGACAGTTCCGGGAATATTTGGAATGGCACCGATGCAGCGTAATAGAGCCGTAACTCGCAGATATTTGACA